>SLOJ01000080.1 GCA_007132585.1 Bacteroidales bacterium
ATATTCACCTTATCCACATTACCAGGCAGAGAATGCATCATAGGCATGAGCAGCTCTTCGGCGGCCAAAACAACTGCCGTCTGATTTTCTGAAATGTCTTCTGAAGAAAAACCTTTCAGGAAAAGCTTAACGCCTGCAAATTTAGTTTTATTGAACTAATAAAAGCCCATAAAAATACGGATTTCATGAATCTAAAATCCTGATTCATCTATTACTATAGTTTCCGTTGATTGATTTATCTCTTCCGGAAAGTAATATTTCCCATTTAGCACCTAAAAACCCCCATTCAGCATTTCATTTTTGTGATGGCGGTATTGCAACAATAATTTTGTTTCCCAATAAGATTATTGTTGTTTTTAATACCCAATGCCATAAAATACTTTAATTTAATTGTATCTGTTTTTCTTCTGATTATGCCTATGCAGGCTTCCGAAAACATAACACAAACTAAATCTAGTCACGCTCCAGGGTAAAATTCCAGGTAAAACCGGCACCTCCTGAAGACGTTATTGTAAGCACAGACCGGACTTCGCGTTTTAAGGAATGGTTGAATAAGTAAAGGAATATCAGAGTTAAAAAAACAGAACCCTTCCGTTAATCTCAAATTCAAAAAACATCAGCCTTTCCCCTAAAGTTATTGATGAATCAGGACGATAAATAAAGATTTTACCGCCGAAAAATGATCCCTTATAAAAAATTTAAAAAATCGCCTAAACTATGTTTTATTCATACGATAAAGCAAAATTAAACAACAAGTTAGGTGATTTCACGCATTAAACAGGTAATTTCTATTAATAAAAACAGAGGGAAACACTTAGTTTTTAACATTTCAGCATATGTATTTTTGCCTGAATGTATAAAAGTAATTCCATTCGGAAAGAAAAACCAAACATCAGCAAAACAAATAATACTAGCACTTGCCATATTTTGGCACAATAAGAAATCAACATTATAAAAACATAATAAGATGAAAAAATTCCTGACCTTATCGTTTCTTCTGTTTTTGTTTGTCCCGGTGTTATGGGCAACCAATATACGTATAGAAAACATTGTTATTGTGGAGCGCAACGATGCCGAAAGATACATCGTTACCCAGTTTGATCTTACCTGGGATTATAGTTTTCGCGTTGATGACGACGACAACACCAACTGGGATGCCGCCTGGGTATTTATGAAATTCAAAGACGTTTTCGCCCCAGACAATGTGCAGTGGGGGCATGCAACGCTGGCGAATACCGGGCACAATATTCCTGGAAATTTTACTTATTCAATGGGCGCAACGGATGCAGCAAATAAGGGCATATTTATATATCCCAGTGTTGTATTTGCCAATACCGCCCAGATTAACGGTGTGCAACTCCGCTGGAATTACGGTGCCGATGGATTGGAGCCGGAAGATGAAGTAGATATACGTGTTTTTGGTATTGAAATGGTATATGTACCCACGGGCAGTTTTTATGTGGGGAGTGGCGGAAATGAAATTAACCGGTTTCATGCAGGAGGAGAAGAAAACACAGTGCCCTTCCAGATCGGAGATATTCCTTTCACTGTTGATAATTCAGCAGGTCAACTCTGGGCAACGGGAGAAAGGCAAAGTGGAACCTTTAACAGCGACTACCCTAAAGGTTACAATGCTTTTTACATGATGAAGCATAATGTTACCCAACAAGCTTATGTTGATTTTCTGAATACTTTAACCTATGAGCAGCAGGATGCCCGTATAGATGGATCGCCCGGGGCTGCAGCAGGAACTTTTAGCAACGATAATGCCAGGCACAAAATAAAAATTGCTATTCAGGGTAGCTCGGGCAGTTTGCCCGCAGTGTATGAAACAGATCATCCTTATGTACCTGTAAACTGGGTCAGCACCCAGGATGTTCTGGCATATCTCGATTGGGCAGCACTCAGACCTTATACTGAGCTTGAATATGAAAAAGCAGCAAGAGGACCCGCAAGCCCGGTACCCAATGAATATGCCTGGGGTAACACTCTCATTGGAAATGTAACCGAAGTTGAAAATTATGGTTTGCCAACCGAAAGGCCAACACCATCAGGGTTTGTAAGGGATATAACTATTGATCGTACAAAAGTATCTGAAGATTTAGAGGAATTTACAGTTTTGGTAAGGTTAAATGATGAAAACTTCGATTTTGATGATTGCCGTCCTGACGGACTGGATATAGAATTTGTTGACTTCAATGGAAATACACTGGAATTTCAGAGAGAAAGGCATGATTATACTGCGAAAAAGGCAGAATACTGGGTGCATATTCCCAATGTTTACAGCACCCAAAATACTGTTTTTACCATGCTTTACGGCAATCCCTTTGACGACGAGGATGGGGCAGCTAATGATGCAGACGTCTGGACCAACGATTTGATTTCTTTGTGGCATTTACATGAAAATGAAGGTCCTTTTGTGGATTCAAAAGGCAGCAATGACGGAACATGGATGTCAGGTATTACAAGAGTAGAGGGACAAATAGGATACGCACAACAGTTTGACGGTGCATCCTTTATTCTAGTAAACGATGATACAAGTCTGGATGTTGAAGATGAAATTACCATTAGTGCATGGATAAAACCCCAGGAGCTAACACCTGCCCTGTTAAGTGAGAGCCTTCAGTCTCACTGGAATATGAATCATCAATTAGACAACCTGAATATTGTAAATGACAATCTTATTATTGCAGATTTCAATCAGCCGAGTGTAAGAATTACTCAACCCATACCCCTTGACCACATAAAAAGAGTTGGCAGCAGTTTAATTAACTGGGATGCCAATTTTGGTTACCACATAGAGGCTTTTACTTCTGATGGGCTATTTTCGGTACCTCCCGGAGTAACTGAGGTGGATGTACTGGTTGTTGGTGGTGGTGGTTCAGGAGCATCTACAATGCAACAACATAAAGGAGGAGGTGGAGGTGCCGGAGGACTGATTTTTGAGCCAGGTTATGATATTACCTCTTACGGTTCAACAATTATTATAAAAGTAGGCTCAGGAGGAGAAGCAATACCCGACAGCCAGGAAGGAGGTAATCCTGTGGCACCAGGGCAGGCAGGGCAAAACTCTTCTTTTGGGGGCCTGATTGCTCATGGTGGTGGTGGCGGAGGTCAGCGAGATCAGGCAGAAGGCTCTAATGATGGAGGCTCTGGTGGTGGAGGTCATTATGATTTATCAGGTGGAACTGCAATACAGCCCGGATCTGCATCCGGTGGCTTTGGTAACCCGGGTGGAAGCGGCGGTGATGCAGGACATGGCGGTGGTGGTGCGGGATCTGCCGGCAATAATGATGATTCCGGTTTAACAGCTGATGGAGAACAATATGGAGGCAGATGGGCTGGTGGTGATGGATTAAATGAGGTAACAATAGAAGGAACTATTTATAATTTTGCTGATTTGTTTGGAACACAGTATGGTGAAGAAGTTGATAACCAGGTTTGGTTTGCAGGAGGTGGTGGAGGTGGTATAAATAATGACGGAGCAAGCTCTTACGGTGCGGGAGGCCGAGGCGGTGGAGGTAGAGGAGCATTCGATGGTGACGGAGACGGCACAGAATGGGGCAGCGGTAGTCCGAAAGGTGAAGACGGAATGCCTAATACCGGTGGTGGCGGTGGCGGTGCGCGCGGCGGTATTTCAGGCGCAGGTGGCTCTGGTATCGTATTGGTGCGTTATCTCGACCCCAATTCTGTACGAATTTATACAGCAATAAATGAAAGTGCTACAACTCCGCCTGACTTCGATAATATGCAGGTATTCACATCTAACGGTACCTTTACAGTTCCTGATGGAATCAAAGAAGTTGATGTTCTTATCGTTGCCGGTGGCGGTGGCGGTGGTGGTAGCGCTGGTCCCGCTGCTTCTGGTGCTGGTGGTGGTGCTGGTGGTGTGGTATATGCCCAAAATATTCAGGTAACAGAAACGTCATATGCCATTGAAGTGGGCGCAGGAGGCGGTTCTGGAGGAAGCAGTAGCGATACGCAGGGTAGTGATGGAGGCAACAGTTCTGCCTTTGGATTAACCGCAATTGGCGGTGGTGGCGGTGGATCCCGCGCTTCAGGAAATGCAGATGGCAAAGATGGTGGAAGCGGAGGTGGAGTAGGTTCTCACCAAAACGGTGGTTTTGGAATTGGATTACAACCTGGTTCTGCATCTGCTGGTTTTGGCTCAAATGGCGGTGATTCAGGATTTAGTGGTAATACTTCTGACGACAATGCCTCAGGTGGGGGCGGTGGTGCCGGTGGCGCAGGAAGTTCAGGACTAGATAATGTACGCAGCGGTAATGGTGGTATAGGTCGCTATTTTGGTCATAGATTTGGTAATGATGTAGGTGATGAAGGTTGGTTCGCCGGAGGAGGCGGTGGCGGTAATCCCGGTGGTTCACGTATCACAGGCCTCGGCGGAAAAGGTGGCGGAGCCGATGGTGGCTCAAATAATGCCTTTAATGCAATAGCCAACACAGGTGGTGGTGGCGGTGGCGCCGGAGCAAACGGAGCTCCTTCTGATGGTGGATCCGGTATCGTTATAGTCCGCTGGGGACATGCCACTCCGGGGGATCCCATACCCGGCATAAGTGAAGGTGATGACCTCACCGGAAAATATCTATGGGTGAAACAGGAATTAATTTCCAACAATCCTGTCTTTTCACCTGAACTCATCAGCATGGACCTTGAAGTAGCAGGTGAGGCTATTATTGCAGGAAAAGGCGAAGCTTATAAACTTACATACTATGAGGATCAACTCAGAGGATATATTAATAACAACAGAATAGACGTAACAGGCATGCCTCTAAGTTTTGACGAGTATCAGCATGTTGCACTTACTTACAATGGCAGTGTGCAAAGGCTTTTTGTCAATGGTCTTATCCGTGCCACACAAAACTACTCTGAACCCATTACTACCATTGATGATGATTTACTTATCGGCTTTAACATGGAGGGAGAAATAGATGAATTGCGCATTTATAATCCTTCCCGATCACAAGCCTGGGTAGCTGCAGAATCTTATAGCGGAACAGGCAGTCTGGTGCAATTAGGCGGGCAAGCACAAAACAACAATGCAGTATTTCGGGTCCTTAACTGGGGCGACGGAATTGAAGAAGGCCCTATGAGGGTTGGATTTGGCGCTACCCCTGAAAGTTCACGCACATCTGCAGGTGCTTCCTATTGGGGCATTATGGAACTAAGTGGGAATCTATATGAATGGACAGTAAGTGCAGGTTTAATTTCTCACAGAACCAACTTCAATGGCCTTCACGGGGATGGTTTACTCAACGCAGACGGGTCTTTCAATATAGCCAACTGGCCCACCGACCTGAGAATAAGAGGCGGCAGCTGGTCTTTCGATAATCTAAGCAGATTACGAATATCTGACAGACGCAGAATGGATGAAATATTTAACGATACATCAGGTTATGAGTGGTCTGGTATACGCGGTGTGCGTACAGCCCCATAAAAAACCTAATCCCGTTTGCAATTAATTATGCAATCGGGGTTTCCTTAGCTGAATGGTAAAACAAAACATGATTATTCGTTTGATAATAGACTTTACCAACTTATCAAACCCGTAAGGATACAAATTTTAACAAATGCATCGACTGTTACCTTTTTTATTATGTTTCTTGTGTTTTTCACTGCTTGCCAGGGGACAGGGTGCAATGGTAATTATTACACAACCCGGGGAAAGCATTACCGGACATTCTATAGCCGGCCCACCTACTATTGAAGTACGCGATGAGGATGATAATCCGGTGGGTGAAGGCACTGAGGTAACTGTAGCAATCAACAAAAATAGTTTTTCACATGGAACTTCCACAATTGAAACCAATATATTTGGCATAGCCGTTTTTGATGATCTGGTAACAGATATCGCAGATACAGGATATCAGCTGATTTTCAGCTCCGCAGGCCTTTCAGATGTCACAAGCAATACTTTTGATGTATATGAAGAATTATTTAAGATAACCATCACCAATCAACCGGTTAATGGTGTACCAGAACAAACAATTGAAGGAGCAGATATTATTAATCCTGTTAGTGTTTTTATTACTGATATGGATGATAACCCGGTTACTTCAGGAACAATCAATGTAGCATTAAATAAAGGAAGTTTTACGAGTGAAAGTACAGTATCTGCTTCCATAAGTAATGGATTGGCGGTATTTGATAACCTGATCATTAACACTGAAGATACCGGCTACCAACTTATCTTTTTAAATCCTTCCAATCATATTGCCGATGCGGTTTCCGACCCCTTTGATGTAGTTGCAGAAACAGCCAGTATGAAAATTTTTGTTAATACTGAAGAAAGTATTGAAAGTATTCCTCTATACGGTCCGCCAACAATATATGTTGAAGAAAGCGGAATTCCTCAGCAAGGAATAGAAATTTCTGCCTACCTTAACAAGAATGATTTTTCAGCTGAGAGCACTGTCAATGCTGTAACAGATGAAAACGGACTTGCTGAATTTAATAATCTTTTAATTGCTGATCGCGACAATGATTACCGGATTTTTTTCAATGCAACACCTTCAGGAATTGCAGGAATATCATCTGATCTTTTTGATGTGGTTGAAGAAGTGGCCTTAATGGAGGTAATACAACAACCAGAACTTACCATTGCCGGCCAGGTACTCAACGGTCCACCCACAGTTTTTATTAAAGATAAAGAAACCGAAGATCCCTTACTTTCTCAAATCACAGTTACCCTTAGCAACAACGACTTTAATGCTGTAAGCACTAAACAAATCACTACCGTTGATGGGATAGCTGTATTCAATAACCTGATAATTGATGAGCCAGGAGATTACACTTTAATATTCAGTGTTGAAGGCACGTCAGGTGTTGATACCTTGCATAGCAATCAATTTACTGTTTTACCTGTTTCCGGGAATATTACAGTAACCATGCAACCCCTAGAAACTGTTGCCGGCTATCCAATTGAAGGACAACCTACTATACAGATATTGGACCCTGATTTAACTCCCATAGAAAATATTGAGGTAACTGCTGTAATCAATAAAAACAGTTTTACTGGCGGAACAACTACCAAAATTACCAACGAAGAAGGTATTATTGTATTTGATGATTTGATACTATCAGATCCCGATACAGGTTATGAACTAAATTTTATAGTTGAAGTATCAGAAGGTATTCCGGGCAAACAATCTGAAACCTTCAGAGTTATAAATGAGGTAGCCGTTTTGAGCATAATTACACAACCTGAACTTACTCTTTCCGGAAAGTTTATTAACGGACCACCATCAATACTACTTACAACACCTGGTGGTACGCCCATTCCTGGAGGAAATATATATGTAGCTGTAAACAAAGAAAATTTTACAACTGTAAGCACCACTACATTGACCACCAATGGCGACGGCATAGCTGTTTTTAATGAATTAATTTTAGATGTGCCTGATATAGATTATCAATTAAGTTTTTCAACCGGTTCTTCGGGTGTTGCTGCACAGTATTCAGATCTTTTTGAAGTGGTTGCTCCACTGGGTTTGATCACTATTTCGCAACAGCCGCTTGAAACAGTATATGGATACAACATCGCTGGTCCTCCTTCAATAATCATTACAGAAACCGATGGAAGTCCCTGGATGGGTGATCAGATAGAAATAAACGTTTCAATAAATAAAATTGGCTTTGAAAGCGGAACATTTACATTGAATACCCTGGATGGTGTTGCCATTTTTGAAGACCTTTTTGTAAATGCCATTGACAATGACTATATTTTAACTTTTTCTGCGGATATCAGCGAAAGGATTGCACCTGCAGTTTCTGAAACTTTCAGAGTTGTATCGCAAACAGGAAATCTTACCATAATCACACAACCATCAGAAACTGTTGCCAATGACCCTATTAACGGACCTCCAACTGTTCGTCTTACAAATTTATCGGGTGCGCCGGTTCCTGGTGTTGAAGTAACCGTTTCTCTTAATAAAAATGATTTTACGGCTGGCAGCACACTTACAGTAAATACCAATGGACAGGGTTATGCTATTTTTAACAATCTGGTTATCCCTGCAAATGATACGGATTACGTTATAACTTTCTCAGCTTCTGCTTCAGGTATTCCCCAGGTGCAAAGTCAACCTTTTACAATAACAGATCCGTCACTTACCATGGATGTGGCAGAACAGCCTACTATGACAACAGCAGGTACGTCCATATCCCCTGCCCCACAGGTACATATCTATAATGACAGTGGAAATGAAGCAGGTGTTAGCGTAAGTATAGGTATAAATAAGAACTCTTTTGATGCATCCAGTACACTCACAGCAGTTACTGACGGCGATGGAATCGCTACCTTTGACAATCTGATCATAAATACAGCGGATGAAAACTATATACTCACCTTCAATGCTAATCTAAGCGGGGTACCCAATGCACATTCTATTGCATTTGAGGTAACAGCCGCAAGCCCTTCCTACATAGTTGCCACATCGCAACCCTTAAACAGCGTTGCAGGTGAAACCATTAACGGAACACCCGCAGCCACACTCTATGATATTTTTGGAAATACTGTGCAAGGCATTGATATCACGGTTACTCCTAATCAGCATGAACCCACTTTCAGCGGCACGCTTGTGGCAGAATCAGATGAGAATGGTATTGCCCTGTTCAATGACCTTGTGCAAACCCGAGCAGAAAATAATTATCAATTATTTTTTACATCTCCCGGTGTAATCACCGGCAGTTCTCAATTTTTCGCTATTATCAATGCCGAACCCGATCATATCAATATTGATGTACAACCGTCAGAAACCTTTGCAGGCGCTGCCATTGAAGGACCTCCAACAATTCGGGTTGTGGATGAATACGATAATCCGGTACAGGGAGAAACGGTTACCGTTACCGAAACAGGGGGATATATCCTTAATGGTGGCACAACAAATATCATCACCAATACTAATGGCAATGCAACCTTTACCGATCTGATAATCAGCAGTGCGGGTAGTTATCAACTAAACTTTACAGCAGGAGATATTCAAGAAAACTCAATATCATTTAATGTAGTACAGGGAACGCTTTATTCAAGATTTTACGGGGGTACACACAGCGGTTTTATTGTAGATGAAGTAAATGATTTACCTCTAGGTCAAACACCGGTACGTATTGAAATAATGAGTCATCCGGGAGAAAGTGTGGTTGGCAATGTACTTAATGGGTCACCATCGGTTGTGGTTTACGATAACTTCGACCAACCTGTTCCCAGTGTATCTGTTACGGTAAGCGGAGCCATTTTCAGTGCAGGGGAAACAACTCTTATCACCAATGAAAATGGAGAGATTAGCTTTGAAGGACTGATTATTGATATTACCGGAACCTATCAGCTAAGCTTTACAGCTGATGATTATCCATCGGTAAGTGCACAAACGCTTCCATTTGATGTTATTGATGCACTGGCTAATATGAGTATAACTATTCAGCCGCAAAACAGTATTGCCGGCCAGGAAGTTGAAGGACACCCCACAGTACTTATACAAAACTCTATTGAAATGCCTATGGCAGGCATTGATATTACAGTAATCATTAACCAATATAATTTTTCTGCCGGATCAACTATAACAGTAACAACCAATGCAGATGGTTTGGCGGAGTTTGATGAACTTTATATATCAAGAGCAGCAACAGGATATCAATTAATATTTTCAGCAGATTATCAAGGAGTACAAAATATTGCTTCAGCATCTTTTCATGTAACAAATGCTGCAGCAGATTATATGATTGTGAGCAGTCAGCCGATGCAAACTCTTGAAGGTTCCAGTTTGGCCGGCCCACCTGCCGTTGATGTTTATGATGAATTTGATAATCCTGTTGCCGGCGTATCAGTTTCAGTTTCAGAAACTCTTGCAGGTATTAATTTTGATGCCGGTATTACTACTCTAACAACCAATAGTGCAGGTTCAGCAGTATTTTCTACACTGGTAATCAATACCCGCGGAACCTACCAATTAACTTTTGCATCAAATAATATCCCTGATGTTTCTTCTAATACATTTCAGGTGGTATCTGGTACTGTGGCAAATCGTTTCAAAGGAAGCACTCATAGCGGTTTTATATCAAATCTTACTGAAGAAAAATTTTTAGGGCAAACACCTGCCAGAATTGAAATAATGCAACAACCAAATGAAACCGTAGCCGGATTTTTGGTGGAAGGCCCGCCTCGTATAAGGGTATATGATGAAGTAAATAATACGGTACCTAATGTTCGGGTAAATATTAGCTTGATTGGCGGAGCATTCAGCCAGGGTACATTCACACTTCATACCAACTCCCAGGGAGAAGCAACATTTGGAGATCTTGTAATCGACACTCAAGGAACATACAGGCTTTCTTTCAGTGCCATTGATCATACTGCATACGTAAACGATAAAATTTCCAATGAATTTGATGTTGTTGGCCAGGTTTATACCATGTCAATTTTATCGCAACCACAGAACAGTATAGCCGGCGAACATATTAACGGACCTCCAGTAGTTCGTATAGAGAATTATATTTATCAGCCTTTGACAGGTGTAAATGTTACTGTATATGTTAACCAGTTTGGCTTTGCTTCAGGTAGCTATACCGTTGCAACCAATGAAGATGGTGAAGCCATATTCGATAATTTGGTTTTGAATACTGCTGCAGAAGGTTATCAACTGATTTTTGATGCCAACTATTCGGGTTTAGTAAATCAATACTCTGATATATTTGCAGTAGAACCGGCTGCAGCCAGCCAGTTGGTAATCAATACCCAGCCACAGACCACCATTGAGGGGGCAACAATAAACGGTCCGCCAAATGTTACAGTAAGAGATGAATTCAACAACCCGGTTCCTGATATCCTTGTTTCAGTTGCAGAATCATCGGGTTATATATTTGATCAGGGGACACTTTCACATACTTCTGATGAATCAGGTATTGTAATATTTGATAACCTTGTCATTGATCAGATGGGTCAGTACAGTTTGATCTTCAGCGCCGAAGGACCTGAAAATGTTACTTCACTTGTATTCAATGTTACTTCTGGTACTGTTGCCAATCGTTTCTATGGGAATACGCACAGCGGCTTTGCACAGCAATCAAAGAATGAGCAGGTATTAGGTCAACAACCTACACGGTTTGAAATCGTAACACAACCCCAGGAAACCATTTCAGGAAGCACTATTACAGGACCTCCCCTTGTCAGATTGTTGGATGAAGCAGATAATCCTGTGGGAGACGTTACTGTAAATGTATACATTGCAGGACCAGGAAGCCCGGTTTTTGAAGATGGCAGCAGCATGAATGTTATAACAAATCATGATGGCGAAGCTCTTTTTCATAACCTTCTGGTAGGAACCATCGGAACTTTTACCCTTATTTTTGAAGCCGACAGGTATGATGGAATCGTTCCCAATGCCATTTCTCAGGAATTTGATGTGGTAAATCCGCTTCTGGAAATGCAAATTACCCAGCAGCCACAAGAAACCGTTGCTGGTGAAACCATTGAGGGCCCACCCTCAGTGCGTTTGGTAACGACAGGCTCTTTACAGCAACCTTTTGCAGGTATTGAAATCACGGCTTATATAAACCAAAATGGCTTTGCATCAGGCACACAAACCATAATTACTGATACACAAGGTTATGCTGTTTTTGATGATTTAATTATAGAAGTGGCTGCCGTAGGATATCAAATAATATTCGATGCCGATATTATCAGTGTACCTAATATACCTTCGAACTCATTCACGGTAACCCCTGCTCCTGCAGAGTATCTGAGCATAATATCTGAACCTCAGGATTCACAGGCAAATACCGTAATTGAAGGGCCGCCATCTGTCGCCCTTTTTGATGCTTTTAATAATCCGGTAGCCGATACCCACATCCTACTCACAGAAGCAGGTGGTTATTCGATTGATACGGGAACATTAATACACACCACAGGAACCAACGGACAGGTAGACTTTAATGATATTCAAATAGCCACACCGGGTTTCTATATGTTTAACTTCAGTGCCGACGCTCCCGGAGTAGGTGATATTCAATCGCAACAATTCAGAATCTTATCAGGTGAAATGGCAGGACGATTCAGGGGAAGCAGTCATAGTGGATTTACACAAGATGAAGAAAAAGAAGTACTTCTGCAACAGATCCCTACATACATTGAAGTATTAACCCAGCCTCAGCAAACAGTTTCCGGGTCCTTTATTCAGGGGCCTCCGAGAGTGGCTGTTTACGACCAGCTTTATATGCCTGTTTCAAACAGCCTTGTTACTGTTTTTGTGACAGGAGGAACAACACCACCATTAAGCGGCAGCTTAACCAAATCAACCAATGAACAAGGTGAAATAGTTTTCGATGATCTTCTCATTTCAGAGATTGGATTGCATCAGTTAAATTTTATAGTGGGCGGTTATCCATTAGTATTCATAAATTCTGAGTATTTTGAAGTAATTCTACCCCTAATGAGCATGGAATTACATCAACAACCCCAGGATGTAGTTGCAGGTGAAATAATTGGAGGTTTTCCATCAGTAATAATCAGAGATGAATTAAATAATGGTGTAGAAAATATCGAAGTAAGTGTAAATCTCAACCAGTTCGGATTTGCATCAGACCCCATCAATGCTACAGCAATTACAAATGCTTCAGGTATTGCTGTATTCGACCAGTTGGTTATTGAAATGGCTGCAGATTTTTATCAGATGATATTTGTTGCCGATTCTTATGGTATCAGTAATGTAAACTCCGATTATTTTACTGTATTTCCTGCACAAGCTGATCATATATCTATTATTACGCAGCCTCAGACAAGTATCAGTGGCTCTGCCATAGAAGGCCCGCCTGCTGTAGTACTAAACGATGGCTACAACAACAGCATACCCGGTTATGAAATTACAGTAACTGTGTCGGGAGGTGAAACCCTGGCAGGAACAACGAATATAAATACTGATGAGAGTGGTGTTGCACACTTTACCAATCTGGTAATAAACAATCCGGGAATCTACAATCTGATCTTTGATGCTACGGATGCAGATGCGGTTACATCTTTCGGTTTCATGGTAGTTTCCGGGCAAACGGCAAGCAGGTACCGGGGCAATACCCATTCCGGATTTACCGGCAGCATTATCCAAAACCAGGAACTTCAGGAAAAAAATCCTGTGGAGGCTCCGGTGTTTGATAACCCCATTACCGATCTTTGCGAAGCAGGTGAGCATAACTTATCAGCTACTGCACTTTATGCCGATTCAATCCATTACACCATCAATCCTGCAGCATTTGGAAGCATCTCTGAAACCGGTAATCTGGTATTAAATGCAGGGTATTCAGGGCAGTTGAATATAACTGCGATAGCATACGGATTTGAAGGACCACAGGAAACAACCCTGCAAGTCAATGTGTTGCCCAATGCAGACATGCCGGTATTTGAAGATCCCGTTCTCGGGATTTGCCAGGGAGAAGTGGAGACCCAATACCAAGCTACCATTAATCAGCCTGGAAGTATAAGTTATTCTGTATCACCGGCTGATGCCGGAGCCATGGATGCAGCCACCGGTATGATGACCTGGGATGCTGCATTTACCGGTTTGGCTACCATTACAGCCACTGCCACAGCAGCCAATGGTTGTGGTGATCCCGAATCAGCATCTATTGAAGTTTTAGTAGGTGATGAAATTACTGATCCTGTTTTCATCCAGGGAGCAACAGAATTATGCCAGGATTCACCCAATGAAACCTATCTGGCTGTATCAGAAAACGCATTAAGCATAACATATTCTATTAACCTGGGAACAGCCGGTACCTTAAATCAGGAAACAGGTGTAATGAACTGGGCTCCTGATTTCCATGGAACAGTTACTATTACGGCAACTGCCAACGGTTGCGGCGGACCCAAAACAACAGAAAGAATTGTTACTGTGCATCCGTTGCCCGTTACATCAGCCATTTCGGGTGAAGATGCTGTAGAATGTGAAGCCCAGGGAGTGGTATATAGCGTTGAACTTACTCCGCAATCAACATACATTTGGTCGGTGCCCGATGGAGCTGCAATTCTATCCGGTGAAATCGGACCCGAAAATAACAGTATTATTATTGATTTTGGGCAAACAAATGGCTACATAAGTGTTGTTGAAATAACTGAGCATGGTTGCTCAGGACAAGAGATAAGCATGCTTATTACTTTAAAAGGTTGCGATATGCAGGCTTACTTTGATGCATCAGCAACATATATCTGCGAAGGAGAAGGAATTACATTCACGGATCTTTCTACCGGCCAAGATATTATTGATAACTGGTTATGGGAATTTGAAGGTGGAATGCCATCCACCGCATCTTCTCAGGGGCCGCATACTGTCATATTCTCCAAGGAAGGCACCTATGAAGTTTCTCTGACGGTTTATGATGGTATTGCCAGTGATACATATACAACAGAGGTGGATATTGACAGACACGGACGCTGGCTGGGTGCTGTTGATTCAGATTGGACAAACAATCAAAACTGGTCATGTGCACTGATACCAGGCAGCTCAAACAATATTACCATTGAGCATGGTGTTGACTACTTTCCAGTTATACCTGAGGATGTATCCGTAAATAATTTAACCATAGCCAACGGTGCAGAAATTTCTATCATTAATAACTCTACTCTGAATATCTACGGAAACTGGGTAAATGATGGTATCTTCAACTACAATACCAGTACCGTAAGTTTCCACAATACAAATACAGTGATTTCAGGATCAGCATATCACAGCTTTTCAAGCATTCATGTGCAACCTGAAGCGGGATTAAGTACTTTACCAGCTACCTTAACCATTAGTGGAGATTTTATAGTAGAAGGAAGTTACAACCATGTTAACAGAGCACTAAACTTTACCGGAAATGCAGAGCAGAAAATCAGTGGCTCTGCCGGAGAGCTTAATTTATGCAGCCTTATTGTAAATAAATCAGGTGGTCACCTAACCCTTGAAAGAAGGGTTGATATTAATTGTCATCTGCAATTAGAGCAGGGTATGGTAATGACCAGTATGGTTGATGAAAGCATGATCAGAATTAAAGCCGGTGCCAGCGCCAATGAAGGCAATAATAATGCTTTCATAGACGGACCAATTCAGAAACGCGGTGGTACTGCATTTACTTTCCCTACAGGAAGTGGCAATATTTGGGCACCCATAGAGATATCAGCATCCGGTATTGCATCAGAGCTATTCCAGGCACAATACTTCTTTACAGGACACCCTGAAGCAGAAGGAAATTATTCTGATGGAATTGTTAACGTAAGTGATACAGAGTACTGGGATTTAAGCAGGATTGCCGGTACTACATTACCCAATGTAACATTGCATTTTAAAAACATGGCCCGAAGCGGTATCTCAATACCCGAAGACATTCTGTATGTTCACTGGCAAGATGGAGAATGGAATAATATGGCCCAGGGTATCAATATTATTTCAGAAAATGTGGGTAGCATTACTGCCACCGGATTTACATCATTTAGTCCGCATACCATTGGAAGCTCATCGGCAGATGCACTGCCCATTGAATTGCTTAGTTTTACTGCTGTTGCGGGTCATGGCAAAATATTAACTGAATGGATTACTGCGGCCGAAATCAATAACGATTATTTTACTCTTGAAAAATCGCTTGATGGTGAGTATTTCGAAATGGTGGCCCAGATACAGGGTGCCGGTACAGTATCATCTCCGCGAAAATATACATATACAGATCATCAGCCATATCATGGATTATCTTACTACAGACTTACACAAACCGATTTTGATGGAACCAGTGAAACTTTCCCGATGGTATCTGTATATCTTGAACCTGATTCATTGGAAACTATACTTGAAGTATTTCCCAATCCTGTCAAAACATCAGGCTTTAACATCAGCCTGACCAATGTAGGGCATGAACTATTTACATTGCATATAATTGATGAGGCAGGCCGTACAATTTTCAGCAACGAATTCGAAGGTGAAAGCGATACCAGATGGATGAGGTCATCAGATGAACTAGCAATTTCTCTCAAACCTGGCTTGTATTTAATCATGATAAAACAAACCCATAATATAATAATGGAGAAACTGATCGTGTATTAATTAACAGTGTGTCATCTAATCCTACCGATTGCAAACCACCCGGAAATCACAATTCTTACAATCTTCTTCTTCGGGGGTGCGGGTAAAGGGTATATCAGGATTGAAGATTTCCTGCATCAGGTTTCTCAACTTATTCTCAAAAGCATCAATTGCTTCAGAAGAAATGATATCTTTACCACCGGGATAACTCAGGCCAAAAAGTCCCTTGCTGAGAAGGCGAAGGGAAATAATACCGGGTATAACTGCCGTATCGCCATAATTTTGACGGTAAAGCATGGCATACATC
>SLOJ01000004.1 GCA_007132585.1 Bacteroidales bacterium
GACCGGTACCGGTACAAATTGTTACTACCGAAACAGATGCCAATATTTATTATACAACCGACGGAACAATACCCGGATACAATAACGGAACCTTGTATTCAGGTCCATTTACAATAAGCGGCACAGCATGGATACGAGCGGTTGCTTCAAAGCCCGGAAAGCTGAACAGTGGGCCGGTTTCGGCATCCATATCGGTTGCAGATGAAAACATCAGTCAGTTTTCTTCCAATATTCCTGTAATGATCATACGGGAGCACGGTACAACTATAACACCGGGTGATAGATCACCGGCATTTATATCGTTAATTGACCCGCAAAATGAAGAACGGGTGAGCATTACCGATTTACCGGCAATGAATGGAAAGATCATTATCAACATCAGGGGTAGCAGTTCACAAGGATTTCCTAAAAAAGGATATGGCTTTCACATATTGGAAGAAGACGAAAGCAACAAAAAAGTTTCTTTGCTGGGTATGCCCGATGAGCACAACTGGGTATTGCACGGCCCCTATTCCGATAAAACACTCATGCGAAATGCCTATTCCTATGAATTAAGCAATGATATAGGACAATACTCGCCCCGAACCCGCTTTATTGAATTGTTTATGCACACAGGCTCAGGACCACTGAGAAAAGAGCATTATCATGGAGTTTATGTGCTTACCGAAAGAATAAAAATAGCCCCTGGCCGGGTTGAAATTGAAGATCTTGAACCGCACCATAATGCTTATCCGGAAATTACAGGCGGATATATATTTAAAAAAGACAGGCTCAACCCGGGTGAAACCGGATTATACACAAACAGGGGAAGTCACTTTGCTTTTGTCAGGCCCAATGAGCAAAATATAACGACTGCACAGTGGTCATATCTTAAAAATTATCTTGATTCATTGGAAAGTGTTTTGTTTTCGAACGATTTTAATGACCCGCAAACCGGTTATCATACGTTTATTGATGCACGGTCATTTATTGATATGCATCTGATCACTGAACTTACCAAAGAAATTGACGGTTACCGGCTGAGCACATTTTTTTACAAGGACCGTAACGGAAAAGTGCACCTGGGTCCATTGTGGGATTTCAATCTTTCCCTGGGTAATGCCAACTATCTTGAGGGTTGGAATCCTCAAGGCTGGTATTATCCGCTTATTTCTGAAAATCAATATATGCATGGCTGGTTTAACAGGCTCTTTCTTGATGACAGTTTTGAGGATCAATATAACCGCAGATACCGCAATTTAAGACAAACAGCGTTTTCCAACGGCCACATGCTGGGTAAGGTAACGGAATATTACAACCTGCTTAATGAAGCACAGGAACGCAACTACGAAAGATGGGATATACTGGGGAAATATATTTGGCCAAACTGGTATATCGGGCAAACCTGGGATGATGAAGTGTTCTGGATGATGGACTGGATTAAAGCCCGCCTGGCATGGATGGATACACAACTGGGTGAGCCTTACACCATGCTCCATTACTGGAATTTTAATGATGAATCAAGCTTTTTAAATCCGACCTACTCCATAAATGAAGCTCACACAGAGTTCAGTGAAACTCCGCAAAGCGATGTTACCACAGGCACCGGCCAGGAATTTTCGGGCATAAATTCCCGTAACGGCGATAAGCCGGAATCTCATCTTAGAATGAATAATCCGCTGGGGTCTGAATTAATTTTCCATGTACCTTCCACAGGATACAAAGATCTTTTGTTTTCTTATGAATCGCGAAGATCAGGAAGCGGTGCCAACCGGCAGTATATTTCCTACTCTGTTGACGGTGATCAATTTCTGCCTTTCGATACCATAAATATTACCGAATCACCTTTGCTTTACCATTTTGACTTTAAAAATATTGACCAGGCAAACAACAACCCCGCTTTTTCCATTAAAATTTCTTTCGATATGGTTGATGATGGAACCGGAGGGTATTCCGGTAATAACCGTTTCGATAATGTTACCCTTGACGGGGAAGCTTTACCGGGCACCAACCGTCCGCCGGTTCAAACACAATGGTTCCAGGATATTGTCAAACTGGTTGAAAATGGAGATGTAAAGACCATGAATCTGAATCATTATTTCAAAGATCCGGATGGAGATAACCTGCAAATTACCCTTGAAGCCGAACAAAGCGACTTTGTTTCCCTTTTCTTAAACTACAACCTGCTTACCATTAACCCTAACATGAGGGGAGGCACACAGGTAAACGTTACGGTTTCTGATGGGGTAAATCCTTCACTGCAATCAACTTTTTATATACTTGTATATCCTGAAGCCACAGATTTATCAGCAAATCCCAACTTTGGTTTTAACTTCTGGAGTCCTGATGAACCCGAAGGCAGTTTTCCTGACAACATGCTTTTCCTGCAAAGCCGGCAAAGTGATCCTGTTCCGGCAACTGCTATCAGTTATGCTTACCATATTCCGGCCGGAGATTATGCCCGGGACGACCAGGCCAATATCGGTTTTCCATACCGAAACACCCGCAGAACACGAATCAATGGCCTGGGAGAAAACGGTATCTCATTTATCAATACAGGAAGAGACCGCGATCTGGGAGCTGCCCTGGTTGCAATGAGCACCCTCGATCAACCCGAAATATACATAAGCTGGAAAGCATCAACCATATTGGCAAATTCAAGAAAATACGCTATCAGGCTTCAGTACAGAACTGATATGGATATGAGCTGGCGCGACTGGAAAGATCTGGATGGCAATGTAATTGAATACCCAGGAAGAGAAATTAACGGCCATTCTCACGAATTTCTTAATATTCCTTTCCCCGAAGATCTGCTGAACAGGGAATACCTGCAGATCAGATGGCTGTATTATTTTACCGGACATCAAAATAACCAGGAAGATAATTCGAGGGATATGCTGGCTATCAACGATATAACCATAGGAGAATATATTACTGAAGTGAATGAACCTGAAGGAGACCATAATTTGCCCCAATTAAAGGTATTTCCTAACCCAACGGGTGAAGGAACAATTTACTTTAACCGCGAAGTTACAGGATGGCTTTTCGATATAACCGGCAGGCCCATACAGTCAATAACCGGCACAAACTCGTTTTCAACAGGTAATCTTTCCAATGGTGTTTACATCTTCAGAACCGATCGGGGCGAAAGTATCCGGTTTATAGTAAACAATCCCTGAAATTCATTTTCAGGTCTTCTTATACACAACAGCTACCAAAGTTTTATCATCTCCCCCCATGTTAACACTAAGCGCGTAAGGTTTTTCTGAAGATATGCTGATTTGCGCATTACCTGCTTTTTGTGTAAGTTGCTCCCAGATAGTAACCGCCTGATGCACCCCGGTAGCACCCGTGGGATGCCCCCAGCCTATAAGTCCACCCGTTGTATTAAAAGGGGTTTTACCATCGCGGGCAGTATGCCCTTTAAGTATGAAGTCAGGACCCTCACCCGGGCCGGCAAATCCCAAAGCTTCCACAGCAAGCACTGCAGCAATGGTAAAGCAATCATGACATTCAACGGTTGAAAGTTGTTGTTTTGTAATTCCGGCCATTGCCATGGCTTTTTTAAAAGCGGCCTGGGTGGTTGCAAGCCTTAAAGGGTTTTCGGGTGGTAGTGTAAGATCATATTCCGCTTGTCCCAAACCTGCCACTTCAATGGCATCCTTTTTATCAATGCCGCATCTTTTTAATCCTTCTTCCGAAACAATGGCAATGGCCGATGCTCCGTCAGAAACTTTTGAGCAATCATACACATTAAAATGATCTACAAAAGTGCGGGGATTGGGCTCGGTGAGGGCGAGTTTCTCCAGATCATCCGTTTTGTTTTCAAACTCCTGTGCTGTAGGGCACAAACGTGCATTTTCAATGGCATTACGGTACCACCGTGCCATGGCTTTGCGGGTTTTTTCTCTTCCGTATGCTTCAAAATATGCTCCTGCCCTGTCGCTGAATTTCCCTGGAAAGAAATGGGCGTGTCCTGCTTTTCTTTCTTTATACCAACCGGCAGCAGCAAGGATATCGGCACCATACACTGCCTTTACGGAATTTTGCACCTCTACTCCCACCACCAACACTACATCAGCCGTTTCGGCAAGGATACTTTTTATCCCTGTAGCCAGTCCCAGCCCACCTGTTGCACAGGCTCCTTCAACCCTTACACAGGGTTTATGGGTTAATCCTTTGTCAATATATGGAAAAAAGGCAGCCAGGTTGGCTTGTTTATTATAACGCGCGGCGATGAAATTTGAAATAACACATTCATCCACATGGGCAGCCCCTCCTATTTGCTCCAAAACCTGCTCACCGGCTTCCTTTATATATTCTTCAAGTGAGGGACGTGGTTTTTGGGGATGAAATTCACTTCGACCGGTTCCCATTGAAATGGTATTATAACCGGCCACCATATATACTTTTCTTCTAAGCTTCATAGATGAATTGTTTTCAAAGGTTTTATTGAATGAAAATGATAACTGGTTCATACAATTATCAGAAGTAATCGTTTACCGGGCCATAGGCATGATGAAAACCATAGATCAGCACAGCATTAACGTCATCAAATTTAAAAGCCACTTTATTTTTAACCAGATCAGATCCTATTTCTTTGAATCTTTGCAAATAGGATTTTGCCATAACGGTACCGGGTGAATTACTGGCCAGAAGCTGAGAAAAATACTTCTTGAGCAATTCATCCTTATCGGGCCGGTGTACCAGTTTTTTCCAGGGCGACCAGCCTTCGGGCAGCGGTCCAAGGTATTCATCACATTTTTCTGATACTTCACTTACGGAAATGTAACGTTTTTTGCCGGGATCGAAAATTGCTTCAATTTTACCTTTTTCGTACCTGAAAAAACCATCCTTTTGTGTTCCATCAGCAAACTGACCCCCTTTTACTGCATTATTCAGATGTATATCAATTAGTTCAGATTGTATATTTTCTTTTTCCACGTGGGGTTGCATTACCGACATGATAAACTGCACTACATCAATACCCACATAATCAACCAGTTGAAAAATCCCCATAGGTCGTATAAGAAAATCCTGGCTTACTTTATTAACCATATAAACCGTTTCGGGGTAAGAGAATTCATCATTTTGCAGTTCATTTATCAATTGTTCGGCATATAATATATCGCGCATAAAATATCCATTGCCAATAAATCCTGCCACATCATATGACGGAACAAACATTTTTCCGATGCTTTTTATATAATCGGTAACAAAATAGGATAATTCCGGACGAGTATTTTCAGTTTTTACTACTTCCAGAAGTTTTTGCACGGCCGGGGGATTATAAAAATGCACACCCATGATCCTTCCATTCAGCCTTGCGTGCTGATCAAGCCAGGAGATGGGTATGGCCGATGTATTGGTGAAAAACCAGGGCTTATTTTTATTGTTATCGTTGATCTTTGACATGAGCTCAACTTTCAACTCCGGGTTCTCACTAATGGCTTCGAAAACAATCTTTGAATCAAATGCCGATTCAATTCTTATTACAGGCCTGATAATACGCAATAATTCATCGGCGTATTCTATTATGATCTGTTCGTTATCAATAAGGTCTTCTCTTTGCCGGTATATTTCACGCAGCGTTAGAATATTTTTTTCGGCATATTTTATTGCCTGCTGCTTGATATAAGCCATGAGCTTTGATAATGCTTCATGGCTGGTATCCATAGCATACAGAACAAATTGCCGGTTTTTGTTGGCCGGATTAAATTTCTGTCTGACCATTTCTGTAGCTGTGAGATAAAGAATACCGCTGCCCATTTTGCCTGCGGCTCCCAAAACAGCTACATTCTCCAGCTTTTCTTCATACTTCATGATCCAGGTTCAGTTTAAGGTTAAGGTTGAGCGTTCGTGAAATCCCGAGACTGAAAGGATTCGGGATCATTAATCGCATACCCTTTCGTGATTAAAAAATTTTACCAGTTGGGTTTACGCTTTTCAATGAAAGCTTTCATGCCTTCATCAGCTTCCGGTCTTCCAAAAAGCCCAGCAAAAACCTCTGACTCCAGTTCGCAGGAATTCCTGAAATCGCGGTCAAAGCATCGTAGTGCCATTTCTTTTACTGCTCTTACAGCATATTTCCCCTGTGCAACAATTTTTCCGGCAAGCTCCATACTAAATTCCATCAGCTTATCGTGCTCAACAATTTCCTGTACCAATCCCATTTGTAAAGCATGGCGGGCATCCAGGGTTTTTCCTGCTGTCATGATGTACATTGCATTGCTGTAACCAACAATTCGCGATAATCTTTGTGTGCCGGCAAAACCGGGCATAAGCCCAAGGCTGGTTTCGGGCATACCGAATTTTGCCTTTTCTGAAGCAATACGAATATCGCAGGATAGTGCCAGCTCAAAACCACCCCCTAAAGCATACCCGTTAATGGCAGCTATAACAGGATAAGGAAGCATTTCGAAACGTTCAAGAGTTTGCTGCCCCTTGTGCGAAAAATTAAAGGCCTGATCAGGCCGCATGCCTGATAACTCTTTTATATCGGCACCTGCCACAAAAGCTTTACCTTCACCGGTAATTATAAGGGCTTTTATTTCAGGAAACCTGGGAAGTGACTTTATGGTTTCATTCAAAGAACTGATCACATCAAGGTTTAGTGCATTTAGCACCTGGGGCCGTGAAAGGGTTATTAATGCAATGCCTTCACTAAATTCAGATTTTACACCCTTGTGGTCCATCAGATTTCATTTTAATTACCATGACTCAATTTTAAGTTTTAAAGATAAGGCAATTACATGTAATTACAAATTATGACTAAGAATTTTCCACAATTCAAAGGTATAAAAAACGTAAAATCCCTTTAGGTATATTGGCGGATGATTTCTTACCTTTGCGGGAAGAGACAGTCTTCATAGTCTGACAGGCAAAAAAGAAAAAAGGGAACATGAGCGGCAGCAATATTTCTTTCATAAAAAGATTTCCCAGTCATGTGGTACATATTGGCAACCGGCCTCTGGGCGGAGAATACCCCATTCGCCTGCAATCTATGACCAATACCAACACAACAGACGTTAAGACTACCCTTGCACAAACAATCCGAATCATTGAAGCCGGAGCCGATTACGTGAGAATATCGGCACCCAATATACAGGCTGCTCACAAACTAAAAGAAATCAAAGCAGGATTGAGAGCCGCAGGTTTTTCAAACCCTCTCATTGCCGACATTCACTTCAATCCCGAAGTGGCTTTACTGGCTGCACGCTACGTAGAAAAGGTAAGAATCAATCCGGGAAATTACATACGTGGAATACCTGGAAAAAAAACAGAATACACAAAAGCCGAAAAGGAAGCAGAGCTTGATATGGCTCTTGAAAGACTAAAACCCCTGTCAGATGTATGCCGCGAACATGGCACCGCCATCCGCATCGGTACCAATATGGGCTCGCTTTCACCGCGAATTGTACTTCATTACGGCAACACCCCCGAAGGTATGGTAATGGCCACCTTTGAATTCCTGCAGCTTTTCAGAGAATTAAATTTCCACAACCTGGTTGTTTCGCTCAAAGCAAGCAAGCCCATGATTATGGTGCAGGCATACGAGCAAATGGTTGATAAAATGCTGCAAAACAATATGTCATACCCGCTGCACATCGGCATAACAGAAGCCGGTGAAAGCGAAAACGGACGTATTAAATCGGCACTGGGCATTTGCAATCTTCTCAATAAAGGAATTGGTGATACCTTAAGAGTTAGTCTTACCGAAGAGCCTGAAAAGGAAATCCCGTTTGCCGAAAAAATTTCTGCAAAATACCAGGATGATTTTACACGGAAGCAGGATGGTTTCAGCCTGAAAAAATCAGATTTTTCAGGTAATGATATTTTCTTTGCAGGAACCAAACTAAAAACTGTTGTTGTGGCCACTGACAATGAAGCAAACAAAATTTCCAGCGAAAGCAAAAAGGATAAAATACCACAAAACAGCCTTCATCCCGATTTTATTTATACTTCAAATCTATCAGAACCTGAGAATTATCCTGACCACAAATTTCTTATTGATAAAAAACCCGTCACAGCAAAGTTGGCAGAGAACACCTGGCTACTGGTAAACCGTTATGATTTGCAGAAAACATGGACACCACCTGCAGAAAAATACTTTCTGCAGATAGATGCTTCCGCAAAAGTAAAAAGTCTGCCCGATAACCTCTTTCCTTTACCGGATGCTGTTGTTTATCAAACAGGCAATGGCGATAACGGTAAATCATTTGAGAAACTATTGGATGTATCAGGGAGAAAACGAATTCCTGTAATTGTTAGAAAATCATTTAATGATACCGATCCTGAGCAAATTGTTATTGAAACAGCCCGGCAATTGAGCAGCTATTTGCTTGAGCAGAGAATCGGCGGATTATGGCTTGGAGCTCCAATACCTTCGGAAAGTATTACAGATATCTGCTTTAACTTTTTGCAAACATCGGGTTTGCGTGTTTCGCGTACCGAATTCATTTCATGCCCCACCTGTGCCCGTACATCCTTTGATCTTCAGCGTGTTCTGCGCAAGGTGCAGGATCATTTCTCCGGAATCCCGGGATTAAAAATTGCAATTATGGGATGCGTTGTAAACGGCCCCGGCGAAATGGCCGATGCCGATTTTGGTTTTGTAGGTACCGGCGCAGGAAAACTCCATCTTTATAAAAACAAAACCCCTCTGGTAAAAAATATATCTCCTGAAAATGCTGTGGCAAAACTGACAGATATTTTAAAAGAATACGGCTACATTGAATAATCCGGTAAAACGATTACAATGAAAAAAATCAGACAGAAAATCATCAATCTATTCAGTGCCGGTTTTTTTATTTTTTTTGCGGGTTTACTGGGCATTATCCCTTTCAGGGCCATGTATGTCTTTTCTGATTTTCTTGCATTCTTGCTTAGAAACGTCCTCAGATACCGGTATAAGGTAATTCTGAAAAACATTTATCAATCAGATCTGGGAATTGATGACAGAGAAAAGAAAAAACTGGTAAGAGATATTTATAAAAACCTGTCAGATATTATAGTTGAAGGAATCAAAAGTTTTACCATGTCAGAAACATCGGTGCTAAAACGCCATAAGGTATTAAACCCTGAACTGGTATTACCCTTTTACGAGAGAAAACAAAGCCTGATACTTGTAACCGGCCATATTTGCAACTGGGAGTGGGGAAGTTTATCGGCCGGTCTTTACACGCCCTATCACATAACGGCATTTTACAAGCCTTTGAAAAATCCTTATATTGATCGGTTTCTGGGCCGGAGCCGGTCGCGGTTTGGCACAACCCTGGCATCCATAAAGGAAACCGGTGCAAGTTTTGAGCGGCAAAAAGGCACCCCTACCCTCTTTCTGATGGCTGCCGACCAAAGCCCTTCAAAAGTGCAGTATGCACACTGGGTTAAATTCCTGGGAAGAGAAACAGCATTTTTACACGGACCGGAAAGACACTCAAGAATCAATGATCTACCCGTTCTTTTTACTGATATTAAAAGAGTTAAAAGGGGGTATTATGAAATCAAGCTCTCGGTACTCACCGATGAACCCAATAAACTGCCTGAAGGAGAAATTACACGGCGATATGCAGCCACCCTGGAGCAGGTGATAAAGGAAAATCCTTCAAAGTGGTTGTGGTCGCACAAAAGGTGGAAACACAAACGGAAAAAAGAATAAATTTTTCCTGGAACAACATCAGGTGTACATTTCTTCAATCAAATGCCTGTAAGCCTTTTCAATAGACCTTCTCCTTAATTTCAGGGTATTGGTCATTGTGCCTGCTTCAATACTGAACGGTTCGGTAAGCAATGTAAATCTTACGACCCTTTCATAGGGCGTAAGGTCATGCTGAAGTTTATTAAACCGGTTTTCAAAAAGCTGATAAATACCGGGCGACTGAATAAGATCTTCATCATCAGTAAATGAAATACCTGTATTGCCGGCGACTTGCTTCAGTTTTTCCATCACAGGTACCACAAGTGCCGTAACATATTGCATGTTATCACCCACCACAATTATATGCTCAACAAGCTCATCCTTCGACAGCAATAACTCAAGTTTTTGTGGCGAAACATATTTCCCTACCGAAGTTTTCATGAGATCTTTAATGCGGTCGAGCATTACAAGGTTATTCTGATAGTCAATGTAGCCCTCATCGCCTGTTTGAAACCAACCATCTTTCAGGGCTTCATCTGTTTCCTTTTGTTTCTTAAAATAACCCTTAAAAACACTTCTTCCTTTAACCAGTATTTCACCTCCTTCAGAAATAACCACATCCACTCCGGGCATTATTGTGCCGCAGGTGCCGTAATAATACAGATCGGTTTTAAAGCATGAAACTGTTGCTGTGGTTTCTGTTGCCCCATAACCATAATTGACAAAAATACCTATGGCATGAAAAAATTTAAGCACTTTGGTATCAATAGCCGACCCCGAACATGGCATGGTTTTAATTTTTCCGCCAAAAATTCTACGAAGTTTACGTAATACCAGCAAATCAGCGATTTTATGTTTCCACTTTAATCCAAAGGGAATACTCTGTGCCCGGCATTGGTATTCAATAACTTCATGGCCTTTTTTTAATGACCAGTTAAAAATTTTCTGTTTAAATGCAGGCCATTTTTCTGCTTCGTTATGGATAGCTTTTAGTGTTTTATCAAAAAACCGCGGGACAGTGCACATTAAGGTGGGTTTTACCACAGGTAATACTTCAATGACTTCCCTGGGATTTTCGAGAAAAACATTTACTGCACCACAATGCAGAATGTACTGACTCCATAAACGTTCAAAAACATGACTCAATGGCAAAAAACAAAGCGAAACATCTTTTTCGTTCACATTGAGCCTTTTGTCATGAATATGAAAACAAAACATAAAGTTGTCATGCGTGAGCATCGCTCCCTTGGGTTCTCCTGTTGTTCCTGATGTGTATATGATGGTAGCAAGGTCATCTGCATGGTAGTTTTTTTCAACATCTTCAATGGTAATATTTACTTCCTTTTCGGCAGAAAGTTTAAGAAAATCCTGAAAACTTGTAACACGATGATCTTCAATTTCAACATTGTTGAAAGCTATGATTTTTTCCAGTGAAGAGCCTTCATCCATGAGTGAAAGAACAAGCTCAAGCTGGGCCTTATCTCCCACAAAGAGAATTTTCATGCCGGTTTCATCAACAATATACTTTACCTGCTCTCTTGATGCGGTGGCATAAAAAGGAACCACTACTGCACCTGCTGCAAGTATACCCAAATCGGTCAACAACCATTCGTAACGGTTGGAACTAAAAATACCAACAGACTCACTTTTGCTGCATTTCAGAATATTTAGTCCTGCTAATACATCATCAACCAATGCTTTGAGTTGCTTCCAGTTTATAGACTGATATTGATTACCTTTATCGCGATAACGAAAAACCTCCTTTTTGCCGTACTTTACTGCACGATTCAAAAACATTCTTATGATATGATCTTCCATAGGGTTATTAATGGTGGCTAATGATGTCGATTAATTAATCAAATGTATAATTTTTTTCGAAATAAATATCCTTACCTGCATAAATATCAGGAATTTTACTAATAATATCTGATCGAATGAAGGATTTTTTCAGGAATACACGGTAACTGTAAGTTTTCTTGAACCGCCATGATTTCTGAACTCACATAAAAATATACCTTGCCATGTACCCAGTTTTAATCTGCCTTCACTAATGGGAATGGTAAGAGATACTCCGGTCAGTGCTGACTTTACATGGGCAGGCATATCATCTGATCCTTCCATCGTATGAACAAGAAAGGGTAAATTCTCCGGAACAAGATGATTAAACATACTTTCCATATCGGTTAAAACAGAAGGATCGGCCGCTTCGTTGATCATTAATCCGGCAGAAGTATGATGAATAAACACATTCATTAAACCCTTTTCAGGCAGCTTGGGTATGGCTTCAAGAATATTGCGGGTTATGATGTGATAACCTCTTTTGAATGCCGGCAAACGTATTTCAAATTGTTCTATCATATATTGATTATTTTATTGTGTTATTGAATAGGGTTTAAGGTATCACCAGAAAACTATTTAACTTTTGCTCAAAGCAAAAGATTTCTGGTCGAAATATTTTGAAAATTTGCAGAATCATAATAACTTCACAAATACAAATTTACAAACCTAAATTTTAAAACCCATGATTAAGAAAATATTATTTGTTTTATTGCTGGTTGGTACGAAACTTTTGTCTGCCCAGGACTGTAATATGTATATTCCGCTTGAAGAAGATAAGGGAATGCAATACCAGATGTTCAATAGCCGCGACAGGCTGCAGGGCACACAGGATATGATTATTAAAAATGTTAATAAGCACAGCGACTATACAGCAGCTGTTATGCATGTTACTTACCTTGACAACCGCGATCGTGTTCAGCATGAAGGAGAGTTTGGTGTTAAGTGCAAGGGAAATGAACTGATCATAGATATTCAATCTTTTATTGATCCTGCACTTTTTGAAGGATTTCAGGGAATGGAAATCCAGATTTCATCATCAGATGTAATTATACCCGGAGATATTAAAGTTGGAGATGTTTTACCTGATGCAAAACTTGAAATGTCGGTTAGCAGCGGGGGCATGAAAATAACTGACTTTACGGTTAATATTAAAGACAGGAAAGTGGAAGCCATGGAAAGTATTACGACTCCCGCCGGTACTTTTGATTGTTTCATGATCACCTATCAAAACGAAGTTGACAGCCGTACCATGGGCATTTCATCAAAACGGTCAACCCGTGCAGTTGAATATTTTGCTCCTGGTGTTGGAAATGTAAGAAGCGAACAATATGACCGAAGAGACAGACTTGATAGTTATACCGTTTTAAGCGAGATTTATTAAATACATCTAAACTTTTATAAAAACCCAAACATCTGTTTACCAGATGTTTGGGTTTTTTTATATATTTCTCTCAAAAAAAACTTGTAATACGAAAATATTCGTATTATATTTGCTACGAAATTAATCGTACTATTATGAGTAAGAAAAAATCGATACCTACCGAAAGCGAACTCGCGATATTGCAAATCATATGGGATAAGGATCAGGCGACTGTACGTGATGTGCATGAGTTACTTGCGCAGAAAAAAGATACCGGCTATACCACTACACTGAAAACCATGCAAATAATGACAGAAAAGGGTATGCTTGTTCGCAATACTGAAAGTCGCACCCATATTTACAAGCCTGCGTTAAGCCGCGACAATGTACAGAAAAACTTTCTGGATAAAATGCTGAATGGATTATTCAGGGGTTCTGAAAGTCGCCTCGTTATGGGAGCTCTTGATAAGAAAGAGCTTTCTAAGAAAGAACTTACCGAAATCAAAGAATATCTCAAACAATTTGAAGATAAATCGTCATGAGAATACTGGAGTACATACCTGAGCCCTTTACAAATGCTTTGGCCTGGAGTATTCTTCACTCTATGTGGCAGATACTTGTCATTGCAATTCTTTGGCAGGTTTCGTTATGGTTTGCCCGCAAAGCTCCGGCACATGTAAAACAAAACCTGAGCATTTTTGCTATGCTCGCAATCCCGGTGGTATTTTTCATTACATTTTTAAAACAGTATCAGGTTTACAGCAAAGCACAGCGAATCGCTTTTCTTGAATTTGAAGGAGCAGGCAGCCAAAGTTTTGATACAATGAGCTCATTATTTATTCTGCCACAAGAAAGCAATATGTTTTCACAGTTCATGGATACTTATACCCCTATGATTTTCTGGTTTTACATTTCGGGTATAGTTTTCCTTTCCGTTTATTTTCTGTTACTCTACAGCAGGTTTCTGGTGTTAAAAACAAAAAACCTTAGTTTGCCTCCTTTTGATTGGAATGCTGCAATAAATAGAGCGCATAAAAAGTCAGGAATCGGGGAAAAAGTTATGGTACGATTATCTTCGGGAGTAACCGTTCCGCTGGTAGCAGGTTTTTTTAAACCTATTGTATTGCTTCCGCTGGCAATTTCAGCATCTTTAACCATACAGGAGGTTGAAAATATATTGTTGCATGAATTTTATCATATCAAATGTAAAGATCCATATGTAAATGCCCTTCAGTTTGCCATTGAAATATTTTTCTTTTATCACCCATGTACCTGGTGGATATCGCGAAACCTGCGTATACAAAGAGAAGCCAAGGTAGATGAATGGGTGGTACGACAAACAAACAATCCACTCAATTATGCACAAACTCTTTTAAATCTTGAAGAAAAGCGACAAAAGCCATTGCAACCGGCATTGTCGGCAAGTTCTTCAAAAAACACATTATTAACCCGTATTAAAAACATTATGCACATGAAAACAAGAAATTTTAAACCCGGACAAAAACTGGCAGCAATAGCTGTAATAGCTCTTGCAACCCTTTCACTTGCGTGGATCAACCCCCCGTCATTCCTGGCTTACAATCAGGTTAAAATGCCACCAGAAACCATTAGTCAACAGTTGGATGAAGCTGAAACTACTACAAACAATGAAATTATCCTGGCCGATACACTGCCATCTGAACCCAAACACATAGTTTTGGAAAACGGGAAAACAGTTCATTGGAAAGAGTTATCAGAAAAAGACAAGGCAGAGATCCGGGAAGCAATGGAAGAAGCCCGTATCGCTATACGTGAAGCAATGGAAGAAGTAAGAGCCGAATTGAATTCAGAAGAGATGCAGGAAGAAATGCGGCAGGCTCGTGAAGAAATCCGTCAGGCTCTTGCCGAAGTAAGGGCTGAGATGAATAATGAAGAGTTCAGAGCAGAAATGGAACAGGCCAGGGAAGAAATACGCAAAGCTCTTCAGGATATGAACCAAAAAATGGGTGATGAGCAGTTTAAGTCAGAAATGGAAGAAGTTTCAAAAGAGCTACAGAAAGTTTTTGAAGAATTAAATAATTTCGACTGGTCAGAGCTGGAAAACAACCTGGGTATTATTATGGAAGAAGTAGGAAAATCGCTTGAAATAATCGGCCCAACGCTGAACGAAGTTTTTGAAAATTTAAACCTGGAAGAACTTCTTAAAGAAATTGAATACGAACTTCAGAAACAAGAAAAGTAAATATTTATTTGGCAAGCATCAAATAGATATTAACCGATTATTATTAACAAAAATCCTCGCAAAAAAGCATTTGCGGGGATTTTTTTTTAATTGGCCGGGGTCTTACAGTAAAATTTTTTATTACTTTGCAACATTTTGCCAGGTAAAATAAAAATAATACTAACCGGGAGTATTTCTAAGAAGCTCCGCAAATCCTTTAAAAAATGATATTTCTTTGGGTTGTAATCGGATATCTTGTTGTTTTAATGTCAATATCTATTTGGAAAAGCTTTATGGTGAAAAGCCAGGAAGACTTTATGGTTGCCGGCCGAAAAGTTTCCACAGCTCGTTTGGTGGGCACCCTGTTGTGCACATGGATGGGTTCAGGCAGTTTGCTGGCCGGTGCCGGACTGGCTGCTAATGTAGGTTTTTCTGAATTATGGATGGCTGCAGGTGCCTGGGTAGGTATTATTATTGTATTTTTCCTTGCCGGAAAAGTAAGACGTATTGCTGAATTTACTGTTCCTGATATACTGGAACTGCGTTATAACAAATGGGCCCGTATTTTGGGCACCATGGTAATTGTAATTGCCTACACAACCATCGTGGGTTATCAGTTCCGTGCCGGTGGTTTTGTTCTTGACCTTGTGGCAGGTATTCCCGAATGGCAGGGCGTTTTACTTACCGCCGGGTTTATAATTATTTTCACGGCTTTTGCCGGAATGATGTCCATTGTATCAGTCGATATCATTAACGGTGCTGTTATCAGCCTTGCAGTTATTATTGCCGTGCCCATAGTGTTTTTCAGCATTGGAGGTGCAGAGCATCTGACGGCCACCTTGCCCGCTTCGCATTTTACTGTTTTTGGCGACAATAGCTTTTTCTGGGCCATGGGAATATTTCTTCCAACCTTTTTCCTGCTACTTGGAGAATCTAATATGTACCAGAAATTTTTCTCGGCAAAAAGTGAAAAAGCTGCCAAATCTGCCGTTGCATGGTGGGTAATAGGAACTATCATTGTTGAAACAGCTTTGGCAAGTCTGGCTATTTTTGCCTTTAGTCACTTTAATGCCTTGCCTGCAGTTTCGGAGTTTTTCCTGTCGAGTGGTGATTCAGAAAGAATTATATTGCACACAGCCCGTTACAGTACCGAAGTAGGAATGCCCGTATGGACAGGATTATTGTTGCTGGCTGCATCTGTAGCCATCATTACATCTACCGGAAACAGCTTCCTGC
>SLOJ01000018.1 GCA_007132585.1 Bacteroidales bacterium
ATATTATGAAAACTCCTAAAACCCGCAACTGGCTATATATTGCAGCTATTATCCTGACATTTTTCGCTCTATCCTGTGAAAAAGAAGACCCTGTTGAACCTCCAACTCTCACAACTGCTGAGGTTACAGAAATAACCGGAAATTCCGCAACATCTGGTGGTAGTGTTACTGATGACGGGGGTGCAACAATTATTGTTCGTGGTGTAGTTTGGGACCAATCAGAGAATCCCACAGTTAATGAAAAGGAAGGTTCAACAATTGATGGAATTGGTTCAGGAGAATTTACAAGCAGCATGGCAGGTCTGTCCCCCGGAACAACATACTTTGTGAGAGCATATGCTGTAAACAGCGCCGGAACAACTTACGGTAATCAGGTTCAGTTTACAACGAATGAACTGGCATCAGTTACAACTGCTGAAGTTACAGATATAACTTCCAACTCAGCCGCCTGTGGAGGAAATGTCACAAGTGATGGTGGAACTGATGTTACTGCAAGAGGTATTGTATGGGGTGTATTTGAGAATCCAACGGTGGATAACCATGCAGGTAAAACTTCTGATGGATCAGGTACAGGAGAATTTGCAAGTAATCTGACTGAGCTTTCACCGGGAACAAAATATTACGTCCGTGCCTATGCCACCAATAATGAAGGTGTTTCGTATGGTAATCAGGTTGAATTTACTACTGATGCCCGACTTGCCATAGTTACAACTAAAGAAGTTACGGACATTAAATATTATACAGCTAAATCGGGTGGTGTAGTTATTGATGACGGAGGAGAAGAAGTGACGGCAAGAGGGATAGTATGGTCAATATTTGAAAACCCAACAGTTGACAATCATGATGGAAAAACATCAGACGGATTCGGAACCGGCATATTCACAAGCAATTTATCAGGACTTGATCCAGGTACTACCTTTTACGTCCGTGCCTATGCCACCAATAAAACAGGAACCGCTTATGGAGATGAGAAATCATTTAATACTCCTGTTGATGGTTTGCCCTGCCCAGACATAACCACCTTCACTGATCCAAGGGATGGCAAAGTTTATAGCACCGTTCAGATCGGAGGCCAGTGCTGGCTCAAGGAAAACTTAAGGTATCTGCCGGCGGTATCCCCGGTATCAGCGGGTTCACTAACCGATCCACATTACTATGTATACGGATATCAGGGCACCAGTATATTCGAAGCAAAAGCCACTGCCTTTTACCAGAACTATGGAGTGCTGTACAACTGGCCAGCTGCTATGAACGGAGCATCAGGCAGTGCAGCCAATCCGAGCGGGGTAAAAGGTGTTTGTCCTGCAGGGTGGCATCTGCCCAGTGATGGAGAGTTGGCACAATTGGTTAATTATTTAATGGACGAATATGATTTGACAAACAATGCGGGTGATGTTAACGGTGTGGGCAACAAACTGAAATCCTGCCGACAGGTGGACTCTCCATTGGGTGGTGACTGCGCCACCATTGAGCACCCCAGATGGAACTCTCATGACACTCATTACGGCACCGATCAGTTTGGCTTTTCGGCCCTTCCGGCTGGCCTGCGTCAAGAATTTGGTTATTTCCTCAACATTGGCAGCTACAGTGCCTGGTGGTCCACTTCCGGGTCATCAACGACGCACGCCTTGTACCGGAGCTTAAACTACCATAACAGCCTTGTGTTCCGTGAATCCTACAATAAGGCTAATGGCCTCTCCGTCCGTTGCGTCAGGGATGATTGATTCTGGGGGTACAGGGGGTTGCCCCTGATTTTCAAACGTACTACAGTAATTATAGACACCTCAAAATCACTGACCTTTATGCCGAAAAAAGAGAGTTCTTTGATTGGCTAATGGTAAGATATTCTTTGGGGAGGAAGTACCGGTTTTTGCATGAATGGTAGGAAGAAAACACCCTGTTACATGGACCAATCATTAACTCTGTCCAGGATTTGAGATCATTTTTGCTGAGGTTTCGGATATTCTTCAATACTTAAGGGCACAATAACACAGGAGGGCGGGTATGCGATTCCGTTTTCCTTTTGCGCAGGCTATGGCCCTATATATGCATGGACTGCACCGGTTAATGCACTTTGGTAGTTTATCTTATTATACAAGGTAATACCGGCTTAGTTTGCATACTAAAGGATATTTCAATATCAATAAATAGACCCTGCAACCGACTATCTTATTCTGTTGGTTGAAAACTACGATTTCGAACACCTTGAATACTTGCTTTTCGATGTTAATGGGAAACTTCTAAAGGAAGGAAGGGTAACAGCAAGCGAAACGACCATTTCAGTAACAAGCCTGGTACCTGCCGTCTATTTTTTGAAAGTTATCCAAACATCTCCCTCTTATCAGGAGGTAAAAACATTCAGAATCATTAAAAACTAATTCATCATGAAGAAAATCTTTACACTTCTGGCAGCTATTTTAATGATAGCAGCCATATCACCACAAACACCTGATAAAATGAGCTATCAGGCGGTAATAAGAGACACTGAAGGTAATCTTGTTACTGATCAGGAAATTGGAATGCAGATCAGCATCCTGCAGGGTTCTGCTGACGGTACAGTTGTCTATACAGAAACACAGACTTCCTTGACAAACGAAAACGGACTTGTAAGTATAGAGATAGGTGGTGAAGCAGGATTTGCAGAGATTGACTGGTCAGACGGACCATATCTCATTAAGACTGAGACGGACCCTCTGGGGGGAACAACATACACCATTACCGGCACAAGCCAGCTGTTAAGTGTACCCTATGCTTTGCATGCCAGAACTGTGGAAGAGATCAATATCATAACCTATGAAATTGGCGACTTTGCCCATGGAGGTGTTGTATTTTATGTTGAACCATGCGGTACAAAAGGTCTTGTAGCAGCAATTAATGATCGGAACGGAGGTGCGGGTATTGACTGGAGCTCATTTAATTACCTGACACTGGCAAAAAGAAATGGCATTTATGCCGGGAAAGAAAATACATCAACTATTCTTGCTGCCAGCATTGCAAATAATGATGTTGACTTGCATGCTGCGGGAGTATGTGCCTATTATAAAGGTGTTAACTACGGAGACTGGTATTTACCGTCTCTTGAAGAACTATATTTAATCCACATCAACAGAGAAGCCATTAATAAAACAGCTGTTGAAAGTGGTGGTAGTGTATTTTCCGGCAATAATTATTGGAGTTCTACCGAGATAAGTGAAGACCGCGCCTGGAGGCTAAACATCACAACAGGTGATCCTGTTAGTACGGTGAAATTGCCCGTAGTTCAACCTCGAGTGCGTGCTGTTCGGGCTTTTTAGCTATTTAACAATTTAACTATTCAACAATTTAAAGGGGTATGGGGCAAGGACCCGATAATGCGCGTGGCTTATCTGTTCTTTGCCTAAGATTAAGACAATTTGATTATTTGGGGGTACAGGGGGCTTGCCCTCTATTAAAATTCAGACAATGCACCAGAGATTAAACACCGTGGAAATTGCTAACCATTATGACCCGGAACATCGAACTGAGTACCGCTAATGAGGTAAGTATCATAATCAACGAATAATAGGTTTTGGGAGAAATGGAATGCAAAAATCCTTATTTGCATTAGAGATACCTATCAGGATACCTTAATTTATATGTAGTTAGTATAGAGCTTTAATACAGCAAATAAGCATGCAGTGTTCGACACCCCTAATACTGAGCAATAGATTCAAGAACTAATTTATTTAAGAAAATGTCAAGTATTCTCCAAAACTTTAGTTAAGGCTTCATTGGTTTATATTTAATTGCCGGACAATAGCAGGACAATTTAAACAATCAAAAAACGCAACCAACTTATATTTAGCTGATTGCGTTTCTTTTTGATCGCAAACTTCTGACCGAAGTTCGAACTTTTTATCAACAAAAAATTCACAGAGACATTTAAATATCAACATATTACAGATATTTATCAGGGACCACCCCACCCGACGGGGTGTGTTGGCCATCAATCTTAACCGGGCGACGGGGCTGTTCGGCAGGTCGGCGGACACATCAGCCGTCAGGATTAACGGGAACCTCAGACCATTGGGGAAATTTTTCAACAAAACGGCCGACATGGCCGACTCGGCGGACACCGCCGTCAATTTTTTCCCGCTTTCAGCGGGATTTTCGGGGGGCGCTTTTTTCGCTTTCGGGAAGATAGTTTTTTGGCGGATTTTTTGTTTTGCGCTTGCCCTGTGAAATAGTTTTAAATTTTGTATTTTAGGAACATGTATTACACTTATGTTCTATTAAGTAATAAGGATAAGCAGTTTTATTCCGGCTATACTCAAAATTTAAAACTAAGATTTGAGCAACATTGTAATGGATTAGTTGAATCAACAAAAGACAGAAGACCATTGAAGCTAATATATTACGAAGCCTGCTTAAACCAACAGGATGCTTTAAAACGGGAAAAGTACTTTAAGACTCATTATGGTAAATTGTTTTTAAGGAATAGGCTCAAATCTTATTTCACAGGGTAAAGCGTTTGGCTCTTTTGCAAAAGTTAGTGAATCC
>SLOJ01000014.1 GCA_007132585.1 Bacteroidales bacterium
ACATGGAAAATGGCCGTGTTTACTGGTCAAACTGGGCCGGATTGTCTGACGTAACACAAACCATGCAGGTGCAGCGTGGACTTGGAGCCTCAAGGTTGGCTATAAGTTCGGTGGGTGGTACTATAAACATTGTAACCCAAACTACTGACGCCAGGAAAGGCGGAACAGTATCTTACGGGTTTGGTCATGATGGCTACGAAAGAAGATCTATTTCTTTATCAACAGGAATGATGGAAAATGACTGGTCAATTACTGCGCTAGGAGGTCGTACAACAGGGCACGGATTTGTGGATGGAACCGAATTCGATGGCTGGTCGTATTTTTTAAATGCTTCTAAAAAGGTTAATGATCAGCATATTCTCAGCTTTACCGCCTTTGGTGCACCCCAGTGGCATAATCAACGCTGGCCTCGTCAGTTGGTGCAAACCTATCGTGATCATGAGAGGGGAATCCGTTATAACCCTTCCAGGGGATTACTTAACGGGCAATTTTTCAACGCTTCTCATAATGAGTATCACAAGCCCCAGCTTTCACTGAATCATTTCTGGTCGATCAACCCCTCCACTACCCTATCGACAGCATTGTATGCATCTATTTCATCAGGAGGAGGACGCAGAACACTCGGGCCTGAATCCAGCTGGTACCAGTACAATAGGAATACAGGTTTGCCAACAGATGCAACAAAACTTACACCTGATGGGTATCTGGATTTTGATTATGCTCTTGAACATAATGCAACATTATCAAATGGTTCTGATGTTATTATCGGAAATGCAATGAATGAGCACGACTGGTATGGGTTGCTATCAACCGCACAGCATGAAGTAGAAAATCTACGTTTTACCGGTGGATTAGATCTCAGGTATTACAGGGGTTATCATTATCAGATGGTTACAAATCTGTTGGGCGGAACACATTATCAGGATGTTAATTACGCAACAGATACCGTTTTTTCCAGAAATGTGAACAGAGAACCCTATGCCCGACTGGGAGTGGGCGATAAAATCGGATATCACGATATGGGAGAAGTTGGCTGGGCCGGTATTTTTACCCAGGCAGAGTATGTAACTCCCGAATATTCAGCGTTTATTTCTGCTACACTTTCCAATACAAGCTACCGACGTACAGATTATTTCCTGTATTTTGATGAAGATTCACCTCATAGAGCCAGATTACAAACTGAAGCAGAAGCTTATCTCTACCAGGCAAATACCGCCCAGGCGTGGGGAGATCAAAAAGTATATGAAAGCTTTATGAAGGATTACAACAGCATCATGAACATGACTGCCATGCAACCACAGGTTTCCGATTGGATTGATTTCACGGCTTATAGTATTAAGGGTGGTGCAAATTACAATATTTCTGAAAGCCATAACGTGTTTGCCAACGCAGGTTACTTTACCCGGGCTCCCTTTTTCAGGTTTGCTTTCGTCGGATTTACCAATGTTATTAATACTGAAGTAAACCATGAAAGGGTACTTTCTTCTGAAATTGGATATGGATACCGCTCTCCTTTTGCAGCAGCTAATGTTATTGTTTACCGAACCGAATGGCTCGATAAGGCTTTGGTACGTAATCTGGGTCAGGGACTTATAGCTAATATTACAGGTCTTGATGCATTGCATCAGGGACTTGAAATAGATTTTACACTTCGTCCGATAGATAATCTTGAAATCAGAGGTATGTTTTCCTATGGTGACTGGCGTTGGCAGGATGACCTGATCGCAGAAATTTATGATGATAATCAAGAGCTTCAGGACGTGGTAGAAGTTTATGCCGGAGGTCTCAGAGTGGGTAATTCAGCACAAACCACTGCAGCGCTGGGCGCAAATTATGAGGTTCTTCCCAATGTGAGGCTGGGATTTGACATAAACCATTACAGTAGAAATTTCGCTGATTTTAATGTGGAAGACCGGGGTGATCCAAGGTCTATCGGTCAAAACTCATGGCGAATGCCATCGCACCAACTGGTTGATGTTCATTTACGATACAGGTTTAAAGTTGCAGGTCTGGATGCAACATTAATCTCTAACATCAATAACCTGTTTAATACCAGTGTGATCAGAGATGCTACCGATGGCGTAAGATTCGATCCTCTTACACAAGCCCCAATTTACGGTCTACCTGAAACGGCTGTGGTATATTATGGATGGGGACGCAGCTGGACAACCTCCATTAGGGTCAGGTTTTAATTTACTGATTTTAAAAACATCACAAAACTCAATAATATGAACACTTTAAAAAAGATATTATCAGTTGTGGTTCCGTTGGCTATTCTATTTACAGCGTGCAACCCAAACGAGGAATTGTATGACACCCTCGATAATATGCAAAAACCTCACAATGAGGGTATAGAATATACTCTTGCCGATGCTGATTATACACGTTTTGGAGGCTTTATTGAGCAAAACCTGGCCTTCAGCGATGCTTTTCCTGCTATGGGTTTTATTCCTGATGTTCTGAAAGTAAGGTTTGTTACACTACGTCAGGAAAGCAGTGCTATGGTAACCTACAACCATTTCCTGTTGCACCCCGATTGGTGGGATGCCGGGTTTGGTTATGAACTTACTGACGCAGACTATGCTTACATGCAAACTCCTGCCGGGCATTTTACACAAGAGAATCCCCCGCAGGATAATATTCCCTTCTGGCTGCAAAAAGAGTATCCGGGAGCCCATGAAGATGATCAGAAGAAAATCATTTACAATTACATGTCAGAAGGAGAAATTATTCAAAATCTCGGAACCTATGAATTTGATGGTGAAAACTGGATACTGATTGATAACATTGAAGATATTCCATACGTGGGTTACGAACTTACATCCGAAGATTATGAAAACTTTGGTGGTTCTATAGCCCGTTTTGGTAATTTTAGTGAAAACTATCCCTCCGAAACTCACCTCCCTGTATTTTTAAAAAACCTCCTCCCTTATGCTGTTGCCGAAGAAGAGCAGGTAGTAAAATACAGATATCATGACGGTAGTCAGGTAAGGCAAATGATTGATAAGTTTCATTTCGACGGAATTCAATGGGAAAAAGTACCTTATACTGAAGAACGTACCGAACAATATATTTTTGGTCAATTAGGCTGGGCATTTGATCCCACGGTTACCTTCCAGATGGGGTGGAGCGATTATATGTACCTCGCCGAAATTGATCCAATTCCCCATGAAACATTCACTGACTTTGGGTATTATTATGGTGCAAGTGCTTTTTTCCGAAATTTTGACATCCGTTTGATTGCAAGAAGACTCAATACGGATGATGATGGTAATTACAGGGATCATGAGTTAGGTAAAATTTATGAAAACGAAGGTTCGGACGCTGCTATTGATGAGATGATGAGACGAATAAAAGAAGAAGGTATTATAAAGTTATTGCAACATAAGTTTCCTGATGCAACACCCCAGGTTGGCGGTATTGATGTTCACTATATAGTACATTTTGAAACCTTTGCCGACAACTGGGTTCGAAATTACCCTGTCGCCGAATATATCTGTGTTGCCGCGGGTAATCCGCCAATGTTTGAATTGATAGAATAGTAGCAAAGTTTGGAGTTATAAGAAATCAAAAAAAAGAGGCAAGCTGATCAGCTTGCCTCTTTTTTTAATGTAAAACCTGAAGAACAGGATTATTTCTGTATTTGCAGCTTATAATTCAATCTGTTATTATCATAAATAACCTGAACAATATAAATACCGGTTTTCAGAATACTTACGTTAATAACAGTTCTACTGTTATTAACCTGTTCCTGCATAACTAATTGTCCGTTCATATTGTAAACGCGAACGTAATCAATGGTTTGCTCTCCTGAAATCGTAAACTGTGTTACTGCCGGATTGGGGAACATACTGAAACCAGCGGCTTCAATTTCCTGAATGCTTGTTGGCTCCAGGAAGTCGGCAAGTGATCGGGGTTGCAACCTTGTGACATCAAAACGCTGATGCAATACTCCTATTAGGTCTTTGGGCTCGGTGGGTATAGGTGTGCCAAAATAGTCAAGAAGTCCTTCAGAATTGGGTGTTCTTATTACTGCCGTATCTGTATTATTATAAATAATATAAGTCCGGTTGTGCGCAAAGTTAGGGTCATCAGGAGCATCGAAATCGGGATGATCAAAATCAAATGAAACATTTCTTACCAGTACCAACATACCCTGAATATCTTCATTAAGTTCAGTTAAACTAACCTCCATAGGTTCAACAGTGTTACCGGTTGTGTTAGCCGGGCCAGGATCTTCAACAGGTACAAACTGTAGCATATTCTGGAAAACTGAAAGTGTACCCTTAATATTTACAAGGCCATCATAGTTGTTATATTCTGTTGTGATAATACCAGCATTGTCATCTATCATAATAGCTGCCGATTCATCCTGGATATACATCTGACCACGATATGCAAGTTGCTGGTGGGTAATAATTACCTCACCTGTAACCTGGTAAACCAGGTCGCCTATCTCGGCATCATAAAGTGCTGCAATATTATCTAATTCAATTGCTTC
>SLOJ01000032.1 GCA_007132585.1 Bacteroidales bacterium
ATTATGGCCCTTTCACTCCCGGGTTTATTCGTATCCCTTACAATGACGCTGATGCTCTTGCTGAAGCACTAAAAGATCCGCATGTAGCAGGATTTATGGTTGAACCTATTCAAGGCGAGGCCGGAGTATTTGTTCCCTGTGATACTTATTTGCCAAAATGTAAGGAACTTTGTGAGAAGCATAATGTACTTTTTATTGCTGATGAAGTTCAAACCGGTATTGCCCGTACAGGTAAACTGCTGGCTTGCGACCACGTAAATGTAAAACCCGATGTTCTTATACTAGGTAAAGCCATCAGTGGGGGTATGTATCCTGTTTCAGCTGTTTTGGCAAATGATGATATCATGCTGGTGATCAAACCGGGTCAGCACGGATCTACTTTCGGTGGAAATCCCGTGGCTGCACGCGTTGCTTATGCTGCTCTTGAAGTGATCAGAGAAGAAAAGCTGGCTGAGAGATCAGAACGCCTGGGTCAAATTCTTCGCAAAGAGCTCAAAGCCATTAAATCTGACATGATATCAATTGTTAGAGGAAAAGGTCTTTTGAACGCTATCGTTATTAAGCCCAAAAATGGCAAAGAAGCCTGGGATGTATGCGTAAAGATGGCTGAAAACGGTCTGCTTGCAAAACCAACTCATGGCGATATTATTCGTTTTGCACCACCTCTTGTTATTACAGAAGAACAATTGATGGAATGTGTTGAGATTATCCGAAAGTCAGTTGCTGCTTTTGAATAATAGGTGATATTTGATCTTTTTAAAGAAAGCAGTTCGGATAATAATACTGTTTGAACAGTTTTTACATAAAAAAAGCCGGATGAAAACTCATCCGGCTTTTGTATAATAATCACCCTAAAACTTTCTACTGTACGAGGCCTTCATATCTTTTTTCAACCTCGGCCCAATTTACCACATTCCAGAAAGCACTTATATAATCTGGCCTGCGATTCTGATAGTTAAGATAATAAGCATGTTCCCAAACATCAAGTCCGAGAATTGGTGTACCATTCACATCAGCAACATCCATAAGCGGATTGTCCTGGTTAGGCGTGCTGGTAACATGTAACTCACCATTGCTGTCAACAATCAGCCATGCCCATCCGCTGCCGAAACGAGTGGCGGCAGCTGTGTTAAATTCTTCTTTAAATTTTTCGAAGGAATCAAATTTTGTTTCAATAGCGCTCATTAACTTACCACCAGGACTGCCACCTCCGTCGGGAGACATTACTTCCCAAAACATCGTATGATTCCAGTGTCCGCCACCATTATTTCTTACAGCAACTGAATGCTGACTCATGTTCTTGAAAATTTCTTCAAGGTTCTTATTTGCCAGATCAGTTCCTTCAATGGCGTTGTTCAAATTGTTTATGTATGCCTGATGATGCTTGGTATGATGAATTTCCATTGTACGTGCATCAATATGTGGTTCCAATGCATCGTATGCATAATTCAATTCCGGTAGTGTGTGCATTCCGTCTTTCATAGTAGTTTGTGATTTTTGTTGTTCGTTAATACTTGATTCTGATTCAGTTCTTTCCTGTGCTTGCTGACAGGATGTAAAAACAACTCCAAACAGGAGCAATGCCGCTAAGAATGTAATTTTTCTTTTTTTCATTTTGATAATTTTTTACAAAATACCCTTACTGTTCCTATCAATTGATTTAAAATAAAAGTTTAAAAAGAGCCTAAGTTAATTTAGTCTCAATTTAAATAACAAGACATTTTTCATTTTGTTTAATGATCAGAATTTAACTTTTTGAAAATTAATCTGCAACAATCAGATAGGGTGATATTCTTTTATACAGGGAATCATCAATGAGTTCTGATCTGAGAATATCTTCTGTAGATGTGTATGGTCCATGTCTTTCGCGCATTCTTATGATGGAATTTACATGATTACGTTCAAGATAAGGATGCCTTATCAATGTTACAAAATCGGCTGTATTAATGTTAATTTTTCTCAGTTCAAGTGTATCAGAAAGAAATAAATGTGGTTTGATTTGTTCATACCTGGAAGAATCCATTCCGTAAACTTCCATCAGTTGCGCTGGTGAAAAATAGCCACCCAGCAAATCGCGATATGATATGATCCTGCGACTGAAAACTTCACCTATACCTCGTATATGCTGCCATTCCAGGCTGTCAGCCTTATTGATATCAAGCATTACATCTGTCCATGCAGGTCTGGAAGGACTCCGCCTTATCGTATCTCGTGAAATTTTTTCCGAATTTCTTTCTTCCAGTCTGATTTTGTTAAGTTCCTCGCGGGTGGGCAAATCAATGTAGTTTTCAAGTTGGCTATATAGCTCATCATCAATACTATATATTCTTTGTAAATCTTCACGCGACCTGAATGAGCCCCCGGCATTTCTGTAATTTACTATATTTGAAGCTATCCTTTCTGGTAAACCCATTTCAATAAAGTCTTCCCTGTTAATCAAATTTGGATCAAAAGTGGAAAGATTCAGGCTCAATTTCGGCGAACTGCGTATTTCAGTTTCGTTTGCACTTTCAATATTGGCCTTTGCAAGCCTGTAATCTTCCAGCATCTGATAGTATTTTTCAACTTTCATATCAAACTCGCTAAAATCATATGTTTTTACCGGAACAAAATGCGAATACGTAAATGGTAAAATAATAATTATTAGGATTAATAATGTAAGAACCACTATTCCGTTTCGCTCTCTCTTTGTGAAATAGAAGTAATCTTTCCAACTCATTGATTTCTGTTGATTGAATTTTAAATTGGATTTATAACCTTTAAGTTAGCATAAAAAAATGAAATTATCAATTTAAAAGCTATAGATACCATTAATCGCATGGTTTTTGTTATCCGAAAAATATTAATCAACTTTACAATTAAATCTAATAAGTGTATCATGAGAAAAATCGAAACATATCTCATTAAGCCTTATCATTATAAATGTATACTGGTATTTTTTGCTTTATGGATGTTATATTTTCCTGCGGTTTCGGCTAACAGGTTTGTGTCAGGTGATGAAAACTTCCCTGACAACACCCCTGATGGGGCTTTTAAAAATAAAAAAGAAATGTTTTCTCATCAAAAAAACTATATACCTGGTCAGCCATTGAATCTTGCAGTAAAAACTATTTTTATTGCAATTAATGTATGGCAGAAAGATGATGGAACAGGTAATTTCAAGGAGTCTGATGAACTACTGGAATACTTAGGCCAGGTTGTTGATTGGTTGAATAAGATTTTCAGAAGTTGTCCACCACCTTTCGATCCTGTTGCCGGTATTGAATACCTGAGAGACAGTCATATCAGGTTTGAACTGAAAGATGTGGGATTTTACCGGAATACTGATTTGTATGAGGTTGGTTGTTTTCAGGGCAAGCGGCTGAATGAGGCTGTTTTTGCCGTTTCGCCTGAGAAAAGAAAATTTCTCAACATACATTTAACTCCGGGAAATTGCCGGGGAGCATCCGGGTATGCTAATTACCCATCATCAGGTAGTTCGGATGCCGATTCATATGTTGTAAGTTTTGTGAAACATGACAGAGATGATCTTGAAAGTATTCAATGGTGGGCACTTATGCTTCATATAGCTCATGAATTAGGACATAACCTGGACCTCAGGCATCCGTACAATTCTGAGTATTGTCAGACATCTCATCCCGATTTTTTGTTTGATCTGTTTGGATTTGAAAAACAGGAATGGTGTAACAATCCACGACCTGGTTGCGATATTTGTTATCACGACGGATCATGGGGATGCGACAGAGATGATCCTGAAACCACCTGCACCAACAATATTATGGGAGGAAACAAAAGTTCCGGGAGTATAACTCCCCTGCAAATGGGAAGAATGAACCGGGCCCTTGCCGTTAAAAGTGTTAGAAAATACGCATGGGGGTATAGTTTAGTTCCTTACGAGATTAGTTTTAACCAAACCTGGGATACAGGCATAAAGTTTTACCAGGATATAGTTATAAAATCGGGAAATACTCTTCATCTTACCGGTACCATTGAAGTGGTACCGGAGGCATCCCTGATTATTGAATCCGGTGCCAGATTGGTAATCGATGGAGGGAAAATAACCAGTGCATTATACAGCGATACTCACTGGCAGGGTGTAATTAAAGAACCTGCCCGCAAAACAGGTTTTCTTTTCTGGCGAAAAAAAGTACCGGAAGGAGAAATGATTATTACAAACAATGGAAAAATCGAAAACTATCTCAGGTAATCAATCTTTAGATGTCACAGACTGTCTTTTCATGCTCAGCCATAACTTTTTTCTTTTTTTTGATAAACTCCTTGCCTTTGGGTATATTTTTATATTTTTGGGCTTTTGTAAGAAATCAAAATAATTGCATAAACCAAAAGCACCATACATATGTCTTTGAATGAAAGTGGCAAACGCGATGGTTTTACCAGTAAGTTTGGTATTATCGCTGCTGCAGCCGGTTCAGCAATCGGTTTGGGTAATATCTGGAGGTTTCCTTATGTGGTTGGGGAAAGCGGCGGGGGAGCATTTCTTCTGATTTATCTGTCCTTTGTAATTTTGCTTGGAATTCCCGTAATGCTTTCAGAATTTGTTATCGGCAGAAAAGCCAAACGAAATACTTTTGGAGCATTTAAAGAAATAGCACCCGGAACATGGTGGCCGGTTATCGGTGTAATGGGTATTATTGCAGCATTTGTTATTCTTGCTTTTTACAGTACCATTGCCGGCTGGACTCTTCACTATGTTTATACGTCAATCATTAACGGATTTCAGGGACAAAATACTGCCGAACTCACACTGATGTTTGAGAAATTTCAGACGTCATCATTTTTACCTGTATTCTGGCAATTGATTTTTATTATTCTTACAGCGGTAATTATTCTTTCGGGGGTAAAAAAGGGTATTGAAAAATACTCAAAAATATTAATGCCATTTTTGTTGCTTTTGCTAATTGCATTATCGGTCCGTTCAATAACATTGCCAGGTTCTTTTGATGGTCTGGTTTTCCTTTTTAAACCTGATTTTAGTAAAATTGATTCCACGGTAATCCTTGGTGCACTAGGCCAGGCTTTTTTTTCATTAAGTATCGGAATGGGAGCACTTATTACCTATTCATCTTATTTCCCTTCCAGAACAAACCTTGCCAATACAGCTTTTGAAGTATCCATTGCCGATGTTATCATTGCCATACTGGCGGGTATTGCTATTTTCCCGGCTATGTTCTCTTTGGGTATGCAGCCCGAGCAAGGCGGAGCAGGTCTTATTTTCATGGTATTGCCCAATGTTTTTATGCAAATACCTGGTGGCTATATTGTAAGTATAGCTTTCTTTATACTTTTGGCCATAGCAGCGCTTACATCATCCATTTCAATTATGGAAGTGGTGGTTGCTTTTCTGGTGGAGGAGTTCAATATTCTGCGGCGCAATGCAACCATAATAACCGCTGTTGCTGCTGCGTTTGTGGGGTTGTTTTGTACACTTTCGTGGGGAACATTCGAAAATATTACCATAGGTGGCAGAAATATTTTTGATACGCTTGATTTTACTGCTTCCAATGTTCTTTTACCGCTGGGTGGCTTGCTCATTGTTATTTTTGTGGGTTGGTATATGAAATACGCCGAAGTTGAAGATGAGATGTCGAACCAGGGTGCGCTTAGGTTAAAGATATTTGGCATTTTCCGCTTTTTGGTGCGTTTTATAGCTCCTGTTGCCATAGCCATTATTTTTCTTAACGCCATAGGAATTATCTGATAAGTCATTAAACCCGAAGAGGCAATCTTTGTGTGCTTCTATAATTTTTTTTGAGGAATAATCATAAATTTTAAATACTGTTTATGGAAAAAGTACATGAGTTTTTAATTATAATGGATGGTTACATAGGTGGTGGTCCATGGTTCGTTTATCTTTTGCTTTTTACCGGTTTGTTTTTTACACTTTACCTTGGCTTTCCGCAAATACGTTACTTCAGGCATGCTATAAAGGTGGTTACAGGCCGTTATGATCGTGTGGGCGACATTGGAGATACTTCTCATTTTCAGGCATTAACCACAGCCTTATCAGGAACAGTGGGTACAGGCAATATTGCCGGGGTTGCCCTGGCAATTCACCTTGGAGGTCCTGCTGCTCTCTTCTGGATGCTTATAACAGGAATGTTGGGCATGACTACCAAGTTTGTGGAGGTTACTATTTCTCATAAATACAGGGAAAAAGACAGTGAGGGCAGAATTGCCGGAGGTCCGATGTATTATATGAAAAAGCGACTTAACATTACTTTGCCTAACAAAAAAGTTATAAATACAGGAAAATGGCTGGGAGCATTTTTTGCTGTAGCCACAATTCTTTCTTCTTTGGGCACGGGTAATATGCCCCAGATAAATAGCATTGCTGGCGCTATGTATGCTACTTTTGGTATACCCCATATTATTGTTGGTGGAGTGCTTGCAGTTTTGCTGGCTTTTGTTATTCTTGGAGGTATAAAAAGAATTGCCCAGGTAACTTCAAGGCTTGTGCCATCAATGGCTTTGATTTACATACTGGGAGCGTTGGCAGTACTTATTTATAATTATGACAATATTGTGCCTTCCATTGTTTCAATCTTTTCTGATGTATTTACCGGAACAGCTGCTACTGGTGGCTTTTTGGGTGCATCCATCATTTATGCTTTTAATCGTGGAGTAAACCGTGGCCTGTTCTCCAATGAAGCAGGTCAGGGTTCAGCCCCTATTGCTCACTCTGCTGCCCGCGCGCATGAACCGGTTTCTGAAGGTGTTGTTGCTCTTTTGGAACCATTTATTGATACTATCTTAATCTGTACGCTTACAGGCCTGGTATTATTGTCATCAGGTGTATGGAAGGATAAAGTCTATAATGATTTTCAGCGAGCTGATCAGATAATTCTTGCCGATTATTACGATTCAGAAAATCCTGATGATGTGAAAAAACTATTTAAATTTTATGACGGAACACTTGATTTACCACAATTCTCAGGAAAACTCGATGTAGTAAATGGACAGATTACCCAAAAAACAAATAATGAGATCACCATTTTACATGCACGGTCTGTAGCTGAAAATGTACTTGTTAATTTTGAGGGAGAACCCTATTCTGGTGAAATATTTATTGAAAGAGGCCGGGTTCATGAGTCAAGCCCATCAGTAAGCTTTTCCGGACAATCCCTTATCCATAGTGCCCCAATGACTGCAGAAGCCTACACTAGAAGTTTTTTAGGTAATTTCGGACAATATATCGTAGCTATTGGACTTTTATTATTTGCTTTTTCTACTGCTATTTCATGGTCTTATTATGGCGATCGTTCTGTTACCTATTTGTTCGGTGCAAAATATGTTTTACACTACAGAATTCTTTATGTTCTGGCATTTTTCCTTGCTGCTTTTACAGATACAACAATAGTATGGGCAGTGTCATATATTACCATTGCGTTTATGGCAGTACCTAACCTGATAGGCATCCTTCTGCTTCATAAAGAAATTAAAGAAACCATCACTGAATACTGGAGGAATTTCAAAAGCGAACATCCGGATGAAAAATCCTGGTAATTGATTTATATCAAATATAAGATTCAGGATATTATTGCTGATGATCTTTTTGATTGAAATTCAAAAACTGTATGCTGAACAATTTGTTTAGTGATAAACATGTTTTAGTAACAATCTTTTCTTGAATTAACAATAAAAAAGGCGCTATTTTGTTTTATGGTAATCTTAGTGTTGCAATATTTTTGTAAATGAAAAATAGTTTTTTACCATATAGGTTCTTTATCATCTTTGGTCTGTTAATAAATGGTTATTTATTTTCGCAGAACCAGGAAAAGGAAACCCGTGTTGAGCTGATCAGAGCTGATGAAATGCGTTTTGACCGAAGTATAGCGCCCGATGCCCGGCGACTTATCGGAGATGTGCAATTAAAACATGACGATGCCATTATGTACTGCGACAGTGCCTGGCAGTTTACCAACGACAATAGGTTTAATGCCTATAGCAACGTTTTTATACAGGTAAGCGATAGTGTTCAGGTTTCCGGTGATAAACTCTATTATAATGGCAATACGCGCATTGCAGAGCTACACGGTAATGTAAAAATGGTTGATAACCAAATGACCCTCACCACTCAACATTTGTATTACAACCTTGAAACCAATACTGCAAATTATATTGATGGGGGTAAGATTGTGGATGTTGAGAATACACTTACAAGTGTGTGGGGATTTTATTTTGCGGATGAAAAGAATTTTTTCTTTCGGGGAAATGTAGAACTTTTTAACCCTGAATATGTAATGAACTCCGATACCCTCAGGTATAATACTATGTCTGAGGTAGCTTTTTTTTACGGCCCAACAACCATTGTAAGTGATGATAATACTATCTTTTGCCGAAACGGCTGGTATGATACCAAAAATGATATAGCCCGTTTCAGTAAAGATGCCTGGTTTACCAACGGTGATCAATATCTATCAGGCGATAGTTTGTTTTATGACAGAAACAAGGGGTATGGAAATGCAATAAAAAATGTACTTCTGAAGGATTCGGTTCAGCAAACCCTGGTTACAGGTCATTTTGCCGAGCATTTTGAACATGAATATTTTTCAGAAGTAACACGCAATGCTGTACTTACAGTAATTGCACAGAATGATTCTTTATTCCTTCATGCCGACACACTTCGCTCCATCCATGACGAAGAAAACGATAAACGTATGCTCTTTGCATATCATAAGGCAAAGTTTTTCAGAAAAGACCTTCAGGGGCTTAGTGATTCAATCGTTTATAATTTTTCCGATTCAACCATTTATCTGTATCATAACCCGGTTATCTGGAATGAAAATCATCAGCTGACTGCCAACAGGATAGAACTGAAAACCGCTGATAATAACCGCATTGAGTCAATTCATTTATTTGATGCTGCTTTTATCATTTCTAAGGAAGATACAAGTGCCTTCAATCAAATTAAAGGCAGAAAACTAATAGGATATTTCAGGGAGAATGAATTACGAAGAATTGATGTATTTGGCAACGGAGAAGCATTATATTACGTAAGAGATGAAGATGAGAATTTGGTGGGGATCAATAAATCTTTATCATCGGATATGAATATTTATTTCGAAGACAATATGGTTAGTCGTATTGTGTTTCACACCAATGCAGATGGAGATATGTTTCCTCCTTCCGAAATACCAATGGAGCAAAGATTTCTGCAACATTTTAAATGGATTACTGACAGGCGACCGCAAAAAAAAGAAGACATATTTATATGGTAGAATTTAAAAGATTTACTTTTAATAATGGATTAAAACTAATTGTTCATCAGGATAATACTACCCCTTTGATTGCAGTAAATGTTCTTTACGATATAGGGGCCAGGGATGAAGATCCTGATCGTACAGGTTTCGCACATTTGTTTGAACATCTGATGTTTGAAGGTTCAGTAAATGTTTCCGAATATGATAGCCAACTCCAGTTTGCAGGTGGCGAAAATAATGCTTTTACAACCAACGATATCACCAATTATTATCTTACCATTCCTAAACAGAATATAGAAACTGCCCTGTGGCTTGAATCGGATCGAATGCTGGAGCTTGCATTCTCACAGGAAAAACTTGATATACAAAAAAATGTGGTTTCTGAAGAATACCGACAGTCATATCTTAATCAACCTTATGGTGATGTTTGGGCATTGCTGCGCTCGTTGGTTTACAAAGTTCATCCCTACCAGTGGCCAACCATTGGCAAAAGTATTGACCATGTTACAAATGCAACTCTCGATCAGGTAAAAGAGTTTTTTTTCAAATACTACCGTCCCAATAATGCAATCCTGGTTTTGGCAGGTGATATTGAACCCGAAAGGGCTTTTGAACTGGTAAATAAGTGGTTTGGAGATATCCCTTCAGGTTCTGAAAATAAAAGAAAGCTCCCTGTGGAGCCCGGGCAGTCGGACCCCCGCCGGCAGGTGGTTGAGCGTGATGTGCCTTTCAATGAAATATATGTAGCCTTCCCGACAGGGAAGCGACTTGAACAGGATTTTTATACATCTGACCTATTAACCGATATTCTGGCAGGAGGTTCTTCAGCAAGGTTAATGGAGAATCTGGTAAAAAAAAGAAAGATATTTAGTGAAGCCAATGCATGGATTACAGGTAGTATTGATAAGGGTTTTCTGGCAATTATGGGCAAACTGCATAATAACCAGAGCATGAAACTCGCCGAAGAGCTTATCTGGGAAGAAATAAACGGATTGAAACATAATCTTGTCCCTGAAAACGAACTTCAAAAAGTAAAAAATAAACTGGAAGCATCAAACACCTTTGCCAAAGCAGGAATATTATCAAAAGCTATGAATCTCGCCTATTATGAATTGCTTGGCGATGCAGATATTCTTAATAGTCAAAACGAAAAGTATTTTTCTGTTCAGCCTTCGCATTTACAGAATGCTGCAAATGAAATATTTACTTTATCAAAATCATCAGTTCTTGAATATCATTCGGGAAGTAAAAAATAATTTTTATGTACCAAAAACCTGACAGAATACAGGCTCCTGATTTGAAGACTATTGAAAGTGTCAATTATATTGTTCCTGAAAAAAATACCCTAATAAATGGAATACCGGTATTTATGCAAAAAGGGGGTAGTCAGGATATTATTAAGTTTGAAATAGTTTTTAAATCAGGCAGCTATCAGCAGCAAAAGACTTTGCAGGCTTTCGCCACAGCGAATCTATTAAGTAGTGGAACTGTAAGCAAAAGATCAGAAGAAATTAACCAGCTTTGGGATTTCTTTGGTGCTACATTGCAGGTTGATGCACAAAAAGATATCATTTCGGTGGGTTTTGTATCGCTGGCAAAGCATCTTGAACCATTACTGAATATATTTTTCGAGATACTCACAATGCCGGTATTTCCCGATGATGAACTGGAAATATTTCTGAAAAACAGGAAGCAGAAGTTTCTGGTAAACAAGAGGAAGGTTCAATACCTGGCGCGGGTGCATTTTGCTGAGCTTTTATTCGGGCCTGATCATCCCTATGGTAAAGTACTTCAGGAGAATGATTTTGATAACCTTGAAAGGGTGGACCTGGTTGCTTACCATGAAGAATATTTGCATTCAGGCAATGCAGTATGCTTCATTGCTGGCAATTATCCTGAAAATATAATCGAACAGGTTAATAAAATTGCAGAAAAATTTACCTGGAAAAAAGTGCCTCCTAAAGTTGTCAAATCTTTTTCTTTACAATCAACAAAAACTTCTGAAAATAAAATTGTAAAAGACCAGGCTTTACAGTCTGCTATCCGTATAGGAAAACCCATAATAAACCGCAACCATCCTGATTTTCATCTCCTATCGGTAACCAATACATTACTTGGTGGTTATTTTGGATCGAGACTTATGAGAAATATAAGGCAGGATAAAGGATTTACCTATGGAATAAACTCTGCTATTGTTAATTTGCTCAGGGGAGCTTATTTCTTTATTGGTTCTCAGATAGGAAAACATGTTAAAGAACAAGCTGTTGAAGAAGTTTATAAGGAACTGAAAATCCTAAGAATGCAGCCTGCAGCTGATTCAGAAATACTGATGCTGAAGAATTATCTGACCGGGAGTTTTCTGCGTTCTTTCGATGGACCTTTCATGCAAAATGAACGGCTGAAAGAGATACTTCTTTTTAACCAGGATTATTCATGGTTTGATAGTTACCTTGAGATATTGAAAAAATTCAATGCAGAAGATATTTGCCGGACTGCCGAAAAATATCTCAGGGAAGATAGCATGATTGAATTGACTGTTGGATAAAATAAACAGCTGTTTTTTGGGTTGTTACATCATACGGTAATTTTTATATCAGCCTTTACACAAAACATTATGCATCATATTTCAAAGTACCGGCATTTTCTGATGTGGGTTTTGGCAATTCTTTGTGCCGGTAATAGTCTCTTTGCACAGGATGATTCAACACTTACACTGGATTCGGTAAGTGTAAATGAAGACAATCATGTGATCATTGGCTGGACACTGGAAACTGATGTTGAGGATGGTTATATTGTGATTCACCGCAAACTTGATGATAATTCTTACGCGCCGATAACACCGGTAAATCAGGTTGGGCTTAACCAAACCAGCTATGTTGATAATGGTGTAAACCCGCAAAAAAAGTCTTCTTCTTATTACGTGGTTGCCTGGGATACCAATGATGAAAGAATAGCCATAAGTGATGAAGCACATCAGACTATATTTTTACAGGAACCGGATTATGATATTTGCAGCAGAACCTTATCTGTATCGTGGGATAATTATAGGGTAACTACCTCAGCCGGAACACCTCAGCCTTTGCCTGTGCCTTTTGAAAATACTGAAGTATTCATTTCTTATAATGATCAGAACTTTCAAACTGCATATATTTCTGAAATAACTGACGATCAATATATTTTTATTGCAGAACAGGAAGGTAAGTACTGTTTCAGATTGCGATCATACACATCCCGGTCTGACCTTACTTCTACATCCAATACCATGTGTGTTGAAGTAAAATTTGCTCCTGCTCCGCTTTTTGGTGATTTCAGGCGCTTAACATATGTAACCGACCAGGAGAGCGTTCTTCTAGAATTTCTTGTTGAAGACCCTGTGGAAGGTGCAGGTTATGTCATTCAACGACTTGATCCAGATGAAAACACATTTTTTAGTCTGGATACTTTGTTCTCTCCGGAAACACTTATTGGTTTTATGGATGAGGAACACATGGCAGATCTTCGTTCAGAAACTTATCGTGTTGTTTTTATGGATTCCTGCCGGGTGTCCTCCTTTGAAACTCATGACATTTCTACAGTATATGCAAGGGTAAATACCATTTCTGATTCAGAAAATCTTGTTGAATGGAATTTGTATGATGGATGGGAGCATGGCGTTTTCGAATATCTTATTGCCCGAAGGCTTCAGGGAATGAACGACTTTGAGATTATTGGCAGGGTAGATCCATTCACTTCATCATACATTGATATTTTGTCGGGTCTTACTGAAATCGAACAAGCCGGAGAAATCAGCTACATCATCCGGGCAATGGAAAATCCAACAGATCTTGTTCCAGAGCCTGAATTCGTTTTGTCAAACATTGCCACATTGGAACGAGAAACCGAGGTCTTCATCCCCAATGCCTTTAAGCCTTCAAGTGACATTCCCGTAAACAGAATATTCAAGCCGGTTTTCAGCTATTTTACCCCCGGTTCATATTCGTTGAGTATTTTTAATCGTTGGGGTGAAGAAATATTTTCTACATCCGACTATCAATCCGGTTGGGATGGTTCATATAAAACTGGACAGGCCCGGGCAGGTGTTTATTCATACATTATCAGGTATACCGATCATTCCGGAGCAGCTTTTGAAAAAATGGGTACGGTTTTGCTGGTAAGATAAATAAGGTTAGTTCTTTTTTCAATTGTTCCCTTTGGAATAAAGCATGTTATAAGGCTTTTCATTTTAGTATTTTTTAGAGGCAGTATGCTTAAATTTTCATACTTTTGCACCTTAAAATAAACCGCCTGAAATCCATGGAAAATTATTCACCCAAAATTATAGGAGAAGGACTTACGTATGACGATGTCCTTCTGGTGCCTGCCTACTCAGAAGTATTACCGCGTAATGTTAAGTTAGATACTCTTTTCACAAGAAACATATCTCTGAAAATACCTGTGGTATCTGCTGCAATGGATACGGTTACCGAATCACGAATGGCTATTGCTATTGCCCAGGAAGGGGGTATAGGAGTATTGCATAAGAATATGAGCATCGAAGAACAGGCCATTAAGGTGAGAAAAGTAAAAAGATCTGAGAACGGGATGATCATTGATCCTATTACACTTCATGAAGATGCAGTTGTGGGTGATGCCCTGCAAATTATGAAGGAGTTTGGCATTGGGGGAATTCCGGTTACAAGCGATAGCAATAAACTTGTGGGTATCGTTACCAACCGCGATTTACGCTTTGAAAAGGAGACTTCCAAGCCCGTAAGCGAGGTTATGACACGTCACAATCTTATTACCACTTCTGAGTTTGTTGATTTCTCAGATGCCGAGATGATACTTCAGGAGCACAAAATTGAGAAACTTCCCGTTGTAGATAAAGATTATCACCTGGTAGGTTTGATTACCTACAAGGACATTTTGAAAATTAAAGAACGACCCAATGCCTGTAAAGATGAAAGGGGACGTTTACGTGTAGCAGCTGCAGTGGGTGTTACTTCTGATACACTGGAGCGGGTTACTGCATTAAAAAATGCCGGAGTAGATTGTGTTGTCGTTGATACTGCTCACGGGCATTCAAAAGGCGTGATTGATATGACCCGCAAAATTAAGGAACTGTTTCCCGGTCTTGATGTTGTAGTGGGTAATATTGCAACAGCTGAAGCAGCTAAAGATCTTATTAAAGCTGGTGCTGATGCAATTAAAGTTGGAATTGGACCTGGCTCAATCTGCACAACACGTATTGTGGCAGGGGTGGGCGTACCGCAACTAACTGCAGTACAGGATGTTGCGGGTATCGCAAAAGCTTCTGGGGTTCCCATAATAGCTGATGGTGGTATAAGATATACCGGTGATATTGTAAAAGCTATTGCAGCTGGTGCATCTTCAATTATGGCTGGTTCTCAGTTTGCAGGTGTTGAAGAAGCGCCAGGAGAAACTATTATTTATGAAGGCCGGAAATATAAAACTTACAGAGGTATGGGGTCTGTAGAGGCTATGCAGTCTGGCTCAAAGGACCGCTATTTCCAGGATGTAGAAGATGATGTAAGAAAACTTGTACCCGAAGGGATTGTTGGCCGTGTGCCTTATAAAGGTACCTTATCTGAAGTAATACATCAAATGGTTGGTGGTCTGAGGGCTGGAATGGGCTACTGCGGCGCAACAGATATTTCAGCATTGCAGGAAGCACGATTTATAAGAATTACAAATTCGGGAATTCGTGAAAGCCATGTTCATGATGTTCAGATAACTCGTGAAGCACCAAACTATTCGCGTTAGAACAGTAACCTAAAATAATGATTTGTATTTATCAGTTTTAATTATAAGGAAATAATACCTAAACATATCAGATTAAAATTTCATGTTATTTATGAAAACCATTGTAATAAGAGCAAGAAATATTATGAAAATCATTAAACTCACCCGAATAATTGCAGGATTGTTCATTCTTTCCATTTTGAGTGCATTTCAGATTCCGGGAAACAATTCAGGAGACGATCCGGTATTGTTAAAAATCAATGAAAGGGAAGTAACCGTTTCAGAGTTTGAATATGTGTATTCAAAAAATAACCTGAATCCACAGGTTATGGACCCACGATCAGTGGAAGAGTACCTCGAACTGTTCATTAATTTCAATCTGAAGGTTTATGAAGCGATGCAACTTGGGTTAGATACACACGCTTCTTTTATTGATGAGCTTGAAGGCTACCGGAAACAATTGGCACAACCCTACTTAAATGACCAAAAGGTGGCTGACTACCTTGTGGAAGAAGCTCTTGATCGAATGCAATACGATATCAGAGCATCACATATACTTATCTCTGTTGAAGAACATGCTGCACCTGCCGATACTTTAGAAGCCTGGAACAAAATAATGGAGATAAGAGAAAGGATCATAAACGGAGAAGATTTTGCGCAACTTGCGGTTGAGTACTCCGATGATCCGTCAGCAAAAGATATGCCTGCCACTGCCAACAGGCCGGGCAGAAAAGGTAATAAAGGTAAACTACCATACTTTTCAGTTTTCAATATGGTATATCCTTTTGAAACAGCAGCTTACAATACCGCGGTAAATGAAATTTCAATGCCTGTCAGAACGAATTTTGGTTACCATATTATTAAAGTGGAAGAAAAGTTGCCTGCTATGGGCAGGGCCAGGGTTGCACATATTATGGTAAGTGTGCCTGCTGATGCCCCCGATGATAATCAAAGGCAAGCCAAAGAAAAGATTGAAGAGATTTATCAGAAGGTGATAGAAGAGGGGGAAGATTTTGAAAGTTTGGCACAACGATTTTCCGATGATAAGGCCTCTGCAAGAAGGGGAGGTGAATTACCTGCATTTACTTCAAACAGAATGGTTCCTGAATTTATTAAAGCCATTTCTG
>SLOJ01000034.1 GCA_007132585.1 Bacteroidales bacterium
TTATGTATGCCAGGGTCTTGCTCATCGGTTACAATAAAAATATTTCTTATAAACGGGGCAAATTTCAGTATGGATAGTACGCAATACTTTATTTCATTGTGTGATGCATAAAATGTAGGTTTCGTTGCCCGAACATTAACATTCCTGGCACGATCAAGATAATGATCCCGCATTGCGGAAAGTTTGGGATCGCTTCCATCAACCCAGTATATCACTGCATCAATGGGTTTCTCTTCAGAATTATCTTTTATGTTTGTCATTTTTTAATAATCGGGTTGTTGTATGAAATGCCAAAGGCCAGGGAAAAGAAAAGGAAAAAATTTATGGGTGTTTGTGAATCAAAAGGGCTGTTTCCCAGCATGGAAACAAAAATAATTACCATAAGAATATTGAATGGTAAGAACCGGTAGGCCCGCGATGTTTTGACAAACAAAAACAACAATGTAAATATTACAATTAATCCTGTTATACCAAGCATTACAAGTATATGCAAAAATTGATTGTGGGGGTGTCGCAATCCATGCTCTTCAAGTTTTGAATTGATCGATGCTAATCCATAATCCATTGCATGAAGAACATCACCTGTTCCCCATCCCAATAAAGGTCGTTCTTTAGTGGCAACCACAGTTGCCTTCCATATTTCAATTCTTTTTGCCAATGAGTGTCCGGCAGGATCTCTTTTCCTTTGGTATTCCTTCAATTCCCAGATGGTTTGATGCAATCTTATATAAAAAGATGGCCAGTCAAGGTGCAGATAATTAATCACCCCCCTTTCAATGGCTTCAATTTCTTTTTGATCAATGGATTGAAGGCCATCTTTATCTTTTCGCAGTCCTTTAGAAGAAAGATACCGATAAATAGTAAACCTGATCTTGTTACCCGCCTCATCTAAACTGTCAAAATCAAAATTGCTTCGTTGATTCCATGCTTCCCTTAATTCGTTATTTGCTATAAAAACATACACCAGGTGTCCATTTTCCCGCATGTCGTCATCAAAATAATGAGAATAACTATTACCCTCTGCTGTAAGTTCATTCAAAGTGGCCGGATCAGGATCAATAACCCTGTATATAGGCTCTGTTATCTGCATTACAATGTAAACGACTATAACTGCCATTGCAACAAAAGCAATAATTACTGTAGCTATTCTTGATAAAACAGGTTTCCGGAAAATAAAACGTAATAAAAGAAAAAGACAAACCCCCAATAAGCTTAAGATACCCGTTAGAGTACTCATGATAAATAAGAAAACCAGCAACCATAATGAAGCCAACATCGAGAAAAGATATTCAATTCGTTTACATTCCATTTGGCTACATAGCCACGGAAACAGAAAAACTGCCATAACAATCATCATGCTGAAATGAACATGCAGCACAAAAACCGACAACTCTCTGGAATGAACAATCAAACCGGACAGATAACCAATAGCCCCAACAACGGAAGTAAACAAAACAGAAAAAACAAACAGCAGGAAAAGTGTATGAAGCCTGTTTGTGGGTATTTGACGGCTTGATGAAACAACCAGAACCATAGACAGGAATGGTATTTTATCTTTCAATACGCCTGTTATAGCATGTTCAAAATCCTGTGTCCAGATCAAACCGATTACGTAAACCAAATAGATTGAACTTAAAAAAATCGCAGGTTTATTATTGAGAAATCTGTTAAGTTTCTCTTTAATATTTCCATCAAAAAGCCAGGCAGCAAATAATAGTCCCTGCGTTATACTAACTAGAGCTTTGGAGGTAGGCAGTCCGATAACCAATAAACACAGGCATAGAAAAATTATAAAATCAAACAGGTTTTCATCATGCCTGATTTTAAAACTGTTGATGACCATTCGAATCATTAACTTTTGTTTTGGTTACTGGGAAAAACGTGTTTCTCTCTTATGATGATAATTTTACGAATATTAATTAAGCATCTTAATGCCAAAGAGAGCCATAATAATTTAGATCATTCCATAATCAATCGACAAAAATACACAATAATTATGGCTTTTTTTTTGCATTTTTGCGCCGTAGAAAAGCTTAAAAAGCATTCATTGAGAAAATATACTTCTCTAACCGGCCATCAGCTGATGAATTTGATCGTTTAATTTATGACTACAGGCAATACCAAAAAGATCGCAGCCATTTCCATGGTGCGCAACGATAATTTTTTTGTTCATAAATGGATAGATTATTATGGTGTAATTTTTGGCTTAAAAAATTTATATCTGGTTATAGATGGTTATGATCAGCCCCTCCCTGAAAAACATGAGCTTATCAATATCATTCAGAAAGAACATACTCCTATGAAAAGAGCCAAAGGAGACAGATACAGGGCCCGACTTGTATCAAGTATTGCAAAAAATCTGTTTGACGACTATGATATTGTTATTGCTCATGATATTGACGAGTATCTTGTTGTTGATCCTGAATGCGGACTAAGCCTTGATGCATATTTACAAAAACCTGTCTCAACTTCATCACTATCAGCACTGGGTTTAGATGTTGGCCAGCATCCTGAAAAAGAATCAGCTATTGACGCTTCTCAGCCTTTTCTGCAGCAAAGAAGTTTTGCCCACGTTTCTGCCAGATATACCAAGGCAATAGTTGCTACCCGACCTCTAATTTGGGGATCGGGCTATCACAGGGTAAAAGGTAAAAACTTTACTATTGATCCAAATCTGTTTCTTTTTCATTTTGGAATGGTAGATATGGAAATGTGCAAACAAAAAATCAAACAGTCGGAACTAAAGGAAAGTGGATGGTCAGGACATTTTAACCGGCGTTTTCAGCTTTTTAATCTGATCGCAAAACAAAAAGCTATTCCGGGTGATGACTTTTTTGCCAGTGCAAGAAAACGTCAAAACCGCTTCAGACCCATATTTGCACTTAATAAACCCGGTATGCTCAAAGAAAAACCCGTAATAAAAATCCCAGAAAGGTTTAAAAATATTATTTAGTTTACATTAATACTGTGTTTTGCGTAATTATCTCCAAAACAAAACTTCTTATCTTTGTACCGCTTTTTTACTTACATTAAACCAAATTACTAATATACAACACGTTATCTTCACATGAGAAAAATCCAGATGGTTGACCTGAAAAGTCAATATGATAAAATACAGCAGGAAATTGACAGTGCAGTAATAGACGTTATACGTTCAACCCAATACATAAACGGAAGTGAAGTAAAGAGCTTCCAGAATGACCTTGAAAATTATCTGGATGTTAAACATGTAATACCATGCGCTAACGGCACAGATGCTTTGCAGGTTGCCATGATGGCTCTGGACCTGAAACCGGGAGATGAGGTGATCACAACATCTTTTACTTTTGTGGCTACCGTGGAAGTTATTGCATTGCTGGGGCTTACTCCTGTATTGGTAGATGTTTTGCCCGATACCTTTAATATTGATCCCGAAAGTGTAAAAAAAGCCATTACTCCTAAAACAAAAGCCATTGTGCCGGTGCATCTTTTCGGGCAGTGCGTGGATATGGAACCGCTTATGGAAATGGCTGCTGAACATAACTTGTATATCATTGAAGATAATGCCCAGGCTATTGGCGCTGATTTTATTTTTAAAGATGGTACCCGTAAAAAGGCAGGTACAATCGGCCATATAGGCTGTACATCTTTCTTCCCGTCAAAAAACCTGGGTTGCTATGGCGATGGTGGAGCCATTTTTACCAATGATGATGAACTGGCAAAAAAACTGAGGGTAATTGTCAATCATGGTATGGAAGTCAGGTATTACCACGATTCAGTTGGTGTAAATTCAAGGCTTGACAGCATTCAGGCTGCCATTTTAAGAATTAAACTCAGGAAGCTTGATGCATATGCTGCTGCCCGCAGAAAAGCTGCCTGTTATTACGACAGGGCGTTCGCCAATCATCCCCGGATCAAAACACCGGTACGAAGCAAATTTTCAACCCATGTTTTCCATCAATATACGCTGGTGATAGAAAATCTGGATCAGTTTGCCCTGCAGAAATTCATGGGAGAGAGAGATATTCCGGCCATGATTTATTATCCTGTGCCCATGCACATGCAAAAGGCGTATATTGATCCCAGATATAAGGAAGGTGACTTCCCGGTAACGGAAATGCTTAGCAAATCGGTCATCTCGTTGCCCATGCATACCGAACTTGACGAAGAACAGCTTAAATATATTACTGACAGTATCATTGAATTTCTGGGATAAAATAAAAAACCAGAGAATTGCTTATTTCATCGCAAGCAAAGTTCACTAAATAATTAACCATATGCAGGAAAAAAATTACTTCAGTCACGAAACCGCCGTAATAGATGATGGATGCACCATTGGCAAAGGAACAAGGATATGGCACTTTACCCACATAATGCCATCATGCAGAATCGGTGAAAATTGCAACCTGGGTCAAAATGTTGTTGTATCTCCGGAAGTAGTATTGGGCAATAATGTGAAGGTACAGAACAA
>SLOJ01000207.1 GCA_007132585.1 Bacteroidales bacterium
CCATTGCTTGATATTGGTGGAAAAAAGCATCAACGGAATTGCCAGCAAAATGGTAATGGTCATGAGCAAATCACGGAGTTTATACACGCGAAATGCCATAATGTCTTCTGAGCTAACTATTTTTTGTTCCTTCATTGCTTCCAGATCTTCCATTGAAACATCAGGCTTTGTAAGCATAATCTCATTAAGGACAGGACCGGGTGATGGAATCAGACCAATATTACCGAGTAAAAGACCCACAACATAGGCAATAATTACTGCGCCTATTTTGTGTGCAGTACGATAACGATAAGTAAAATAAAGAATGAGCAGGGGCATGAACACATAAAACAAAGCTAAAAGTATCATCTCCATGTTGCAAAGCTTAAGATTAGAGCTGGTTTTGATTGATGCAAATTTAATGCTTTTTAAAAACCACAAAACAAACAACCGGAAATCTGTAAGAATTCTTAATTTTGAAGTTTAATAATTAAAAAAAGCATTTGATAAGCAGAACCCTAAACCAAACGATCATGAAAAAATTTAGTAATGTGTTGGCTGCATTTGCTATGGCTATTTTCATACTTGCAGCATGTACACCACCCACAGATCCAATAACAGAAGAAATGAAAGAGAAACTTGCACAATTTGAAGAAGTAACCCTCACCACCGATCTGAGCTGGCTGAGCGAGAATGAAAGAGAGATCATACGCATTCTTATGCAGGCTGCTGATATTATGGATGAAATTTTCTGGATGCAATCCTACGGTGATAAGGAGGAATTGTTTTCTTTGATAGAAAACGAATTTGCCAGAGAATACGCAAAGATCCATTATGGGCCATGGGATCGTTTAGATGCTAATCGGGCATTTTTAGAAGGATTTCCCGAAGAAAAACCTCTGGGTGCAAACTTCTATCCCACAGATATGACCCGCGAAGAATTTGAAGCCTGGGATGAGCCTACAAAATCAAGTCTCTATACACTTATTCGCCGCGATGACGAAGGAAATCTTGTTGCCATTCCTTATTCCGAAGCTTACAAGGAACAGCATGAAGAAGCTGCAAGCCTTATGCTTCAGGCTGCTGAGCTGGCTGAGGAACCCGGGCTGAAAAAATACCTTGAAGTAAGGGCCGAGGCATTACTTACCGATGATTATCTCCCCAGCGATTTTGCCTGGATGGAGATGAAAGAATCAAATATTGATTTTATCGTGGGACCCATTGAAAATTATGAAGATCGCCTGTTCGGCTATAAGGCTGCTCATGAAGCATTTATTCTTGTAAAAGATCTGGAATGGAGTGCCCAATTAGAAAAATTTAATGCAATGCTTCCCGGTTTGCAGGCCGGATTACCCGTTGGTCAGGAATATAAAGCGGAAGAGCCGGGAACCGACGCCGACATGAATGTGTATTATGCCATTTATTATGCGGGCGATTGCAATGCGGGATCAAAAACCATTGCCATTAACCTGCCCAATGATCCTATTATTCACCTTGAGGTAGGAAGCCGCAAACTTCAACTGAAAAACTCCATGAAGGCAAAGTTTGATAAGATTCTGGTTCCCATTACTGAAATTCTTATCGATGAAAGCCAGCGTAAGCATATCACTTTTGATGCATTCTTTGAAAACACTACTTTCCATGAGGTAGCTCATGGCATGGGTATTAAAAATACCGTAAGGGGCGATATACCCGTGCGTGAAGCTTTGCGTGAGTATTATTCAGCCATTGAAGAAGCCAAAGCTGATATAATGGGCCTTTACCTGGTAACGCAACTTTATGAAATGGGTGAAATTACCAGCGGAGAAGTGATGGATAATTATGTAACCTTCTTTGCAGGCATATTCCGTTCAAGCCGCTTTGGTGCATCGAGTGCCCATGGCAGGGCCAATATGCTAAACATGAAATATTTTGCCGATAACGATGCATTCGTTTACCAGGAAGATGGCACTTATAAGGTGAACTTTGAAGAAATGAAAGCTGCTGTGGCTTCATTGCTTGAGAAAATACTTGTTATCCAGGGTGATGGCGATTATGCTGAAGCACAACATTGGGTGGAAACCGATGGTATTATGACCGACCAGCTTCGTCAGGATCTCGATAAGGTGAACGCTACCGGTTTACCCATTGACATCGTTTTTAAACAAGGAAAAGATGTTCTTGGATTGTAATAATATTTTCAACTTATTAAAAAACCCCGGAAGCTATTATCAGGTTTCCGGGTTTTTTATGGTTTGATGTATCGAAGACGAAACTAAAAAAATCCATCTCATACTCTGTCGTGATTATTATATTTTACTTTACTATGATGTAAGAAACCTGAATTTCTGCTTTTCGCAAATGACATCGATTTCTTTTTGGGCATCTATTATCTCACCATCTATCTGGAAATCAGCATCGTCATAGTTGATAATGTTTGCTTTTTCAGCCGAATATATTGTTACATTTTCTGTTTCATCAAGAGTTCCTGTAAACATTGCCATGGATATCTCCACCATTTCGTCAATTCCATCCGGGTTTAAGGCAATGATTTCAAATTTGCCATCATCAATCTTGCTTGCCGGATTAATAATGGCTCCTGTGCCATACCTGTCGCCATTGGCAATGACCAGCATTTTGGCTTCAACTTTCGATTCCTTTTTTCCGTTAATGTTTATACCAAAAGTATAGGGTTTCATTTCCTGAAACTGTCGAAGTGAACTTCTGAAGTAAGCCATCATACCCCTTTCGGTTTCTTCCTGTTCAAATTTTTTGATCAGTCCGGCATTAAAACCAAAATCACTCAGGTGCAGGCATAATTCACCATCGATTTTTAACACATCAAGTTTACGGCTTTCTCCCGACTTAACTGCACGCAAAGCATCATCAATATCATTGATACCAAGGCACTTTGCAAGTCCGTTAGCCGAACCAATAGGAATGATGCCAAGTGGAATATCTGAGTTTTGAAGTGCAGATGCAACCATCCTTATGGTGCCGTCACCGCCCCCGATTAAAATTTCGTCAGGGTTGCCTTTCTGAATCTTTTCCCTGATCCGATCCGTTTCATTTTTACCTTTGGTTTCAAAGACTTCCAGCTGAGAACCGCCGGTGATATCACGGAGCGATTCGAAAATAGTATTTCTGTCAATTCCTCTTCCCGATACGGGATTCAGGATGTATAAAAATTTTTTCTTCATTCTGTTCCCGGTATTAAACTGTGCGTTTTTGCATGATCGATTGCTTGCTGCGTATTTTCCACAAATACAATATCCGGAGCATCCGGATCTTTAACTTTTGCTTCCAGAAGCCTTCTTCTTTGCCCGCTTACCGTTTTGATTTCTCTTATGTATACAGCTTTCACCCTGCCCGGATGTTTCTCCATCACTTCGGCGTACAGCTCGGGGTCATGCTGGCCGCTATCGCCAATCAGAATAAATTTCATACCCGGATAAAGATCCATAAGCATTTCAACCTTTTCCAGCTTATGGTCATGATTGCCACCACCCGACTTCCAGATATTTCGCAGGTCAACGTGCAGATCTTTCAGTAATAAGGGGCCGGCAGGTATTTTTCGATAATTCATAAAATCTCTGATCATGTCAAACAAATTCCAGTCGCTGCTTGAAACATAAAAAACCGGATTCTTACCGCCTTCTGTTAAGGCTTTATAAAAATTGCTTACTCCGGGGAAAGGTCTTCGTGTATAAGCATTCTTTGAAACAGATAGCCAGAATTTTTTCCCTACACGCGTTGCATGCGATATGAGAACCGTATCATCTATATCGGAAATAATACCCAGAGGATGATCTGAAGGATATCGGAATACGTCAATGCAGATTTTCTCTCTTTCGGGAATGATACTGAAACAGATACGATCCTCATCTTGTTTTTTGTCAAAAGAGTTTTCAAAGGAACAGGAAATAATTCCTTCAAGGTCGCTTTCCAGGGTTTTTGTTTGTCCGTGATAGGTTACTTTTACTTGTGCTTCGGGCAGGCTGCTTCCGGCATATCTGCGCAAAGCAGCAAGAATATTATGTAAATAAGTTTTACCCGGGGCAGGCTTGCTCTGTTTGTAAGATTCAACTACCCTGGCCTTGAAAAGTATTTTCTTTTCATTGCCAAAAGCATAAAGGGGTTCAACCTTTACGGTGTCAAGTTTTCCGATCCTTCTTTTAATTTTTGAGAAGGTGTACCGGAAAGGGAAAGAAATAATTCTTGTAAACATTTAATACCGGCTGGTTAAAATTGGATATGTTTAATTAAGTGTGTCATATTTTTAATGAGAAAAACTATTCGATAAATTTTTTATAGTGTTCATAAAGCTCAAAAATAATTTCTATGTAAGTTACAGGTTCAATACCTGAAGCATAACCAAAGTTCACAAATTCGAGATTGTAATACTCAGGATTTGCTTTTTTAAGCATGAATTTTTCTACATTGTCATGCCATATATCAGGGTCGGCATCGAATGCTTCAGCCA
>SLOJ01000152.1 GCA_007132585.1 Bacteroidales bacterium
ATGGATACGTTTGTTATCCTTGAAAGCGCACATAAATGAGTGCATGTATGGTTTTCATCATGAAAAGCCGGTTTTACCTGCGCTATTGACGGAAAAAGAATTAGCGTCAATAGTACAGTAAAACAAATGGTTTGGTAGTATCTTACAGGCATTATGCAAAATTTAATAATCATAAACAATAGCACAATAAAGATAATCATTGTTCTACAAATTAATAAAAGCATGTAAAGCTATTCGATATGCTGATGTGTTTTCAAAATTATTTCGCACCTTTGCAATCTCAGGCATAAGCATGGCAAATTCTATTAAAAAACTGGCAGGGCAAACTGCCATTTATGGAGTAAGCACCATTGCAGGGCGATTGTTAAACTACCTGCTTGTTCCCCTTTACACCAATTATTTTCTTACCCATGAATTTGGTATAATTTCCGATATGTATGCCTATGTTGCTATTTTGATTGTTTTGCTTACCCATGGCATGGAAACGGGGTTTTTTCGTTTTTCGCAGGAGAATCTGCAAAGAAGCAATACAGTATTCAGTACATCCATTGTTTCGGTTTCCATATTAGCATTAACCTTTGTTTTTACCACTGTTATTTTCAGGTTCGATATTGCATCTCTGCTTAAATATCCTGAAAATCCGGAGTATGTGCTCTGGCTAGGTATTGTTATAGGGCTTGATGCCTTGATGGCTATACCCTATGCACGGCTGCGGGCTGAGAATCGTCCTTTAATGTTTGCCTTTATAAAGCTTACCGGTATAGGTGTAAATATTCTGCTGGTGTTATTTTTTGTGGTTGCCTGTCCATGGCTCGTAGAAAATGCCAGCCCGGGAATTGCTCAGTTTGTTTTGAAGATTTATTCACCGGAAATGGGTATAGGTTATGTTTTCATTGCCAACCTGGCTGCAAGCACTATTGCTTTTTTAATGCTGGTTCCGGTTATTATAAGGCATCGTATAAGTTTTTCTCCGGTACTATGGAAAAAAATGATTCTCTACACTCTGCCTCTCATGGTGGCAGGTCTGGCAGGTATAATCAACGAAACCCTGGATAAAATCCTTTTGAAATATCTTCTCCCTGAAGATATTGCACTTTCTCAACTGGGTATCTACAGTGCTGCATATAAAATATCTGTTCTGATGTCGCTGTTTATACAAGCATTTCGGTTTGCGGCAGAACCATTTTTCTTTGCTGAATATCAAAAAGAAAATGCCCGGTTGTTGTATGCCCGGGTAATGAAAATATTTGTGCTCACCTGTCTGTTTATTTTCCTGGGTATAATGCTATACATGGATATCATTCAGTATTTCATCGGACGCGATTTCAGGGAAGGTCTGGATATTGTTCCCATTTTACTGATGGCTCATATTTTTCTAGGCATATATTTTAACCTTTCAATTTGGTATAAGCTCACGGGCCAAACACATTTCGGTGCATGGATAGCTGTATTCGGAGCCTTTGTAACAATAATCATAAACGTTTTATTTATACCTGTTTATGGATATTATGCATCAGCCTGGGCGCATCTTATTTGCTATATTCTTATGACCTTTATTTCATGGCTGTGGGGCCGGAAATACTATCCCATACCTTATGATTACGGGCGTATTTTTCTATTTATATTTACTGCCCTGGCCCTTTATTTTATTCATGGTTTTATTCCTGAATTGCCCAGGATTATTAATTGGCTCATAAGTGCCGTTTTTCTGATCATTTTTGCTTTATCCGTATTGGCAGCAGACAAAGAAGCAAGAGAAACCCTCAAGCCTGTGTTAAAAAAACTGAAAGGCAAAGCCTAAGTACAAATTCCGAATCTCATACCTGTGGGGGTTTTGCCGTTTTTACTGCCTGTTTTTACCTCATGCGGAATGAACCTGTTACATGCTGCTGATTTCCATTTTTGCCCCGAATTTCGTAAATTTGTAATATAGTTTACAGCTAAACCTTACTTTATCAGGCAGTAACTCAAAGTTTTATTTTCACCTGCCTGGGCCATAAAGGGATAGAAAATCAATCCCGCATTTTGTGGATAAAATCAATATCTCCTTCATCCGGAAAAATATTCACAAAAGTGAAAAAGAGACACAATCATTATGATAGAAACACTGAGAAAAAAGACATTAAAATCATTGGATAGAACACCCATTTCCCCTACTGCAAAAAAGCAGCTCAACAGGCTTTTGAAAGAAAACCCAAAGCTTGAAGCAATATTATCAAATTGCGAAAGTGTTGATGAGGTAAGATCAGCCGTAATACAATGGGTAATGGAATATATGGATAAACGCCCTGAAGCTTATTCTTTTTACAAATATGAAAGTAAGGGTCGTAAGGCCATGGAACAACTTTCATGGCAGGATTATGCAGCAATACGTTTACTGGATTATGCCGATCATGCAGGCATTGAGGTTGAAGACCTGAACCTCAGGGGAAAAAAAGCAATTTCTGAACCGTTTAAAATGCTTTGGCTTGCTGTGCAACAAGGATTAGGTGGCGCACAAAGTAATTTCTTCCTTGATATGATTCACCTTTTCAGACAGTTCAGCGGTAAGGAGCAGGTTAATTTTCCCTCAAAAGAAAAAGTTTTGGAGTGGATGCAGCAACACCCCGGGGGTCTGGATCCGAAGATCATTAAAATCAGAGAAAAAAACAAAGAGCGGATCATTGAAATATTAGCACATAAGATCGATTCCGGTGAAATAAAAAGCCCCAGGTTCAGCTTTCGGAAAGGCATCTCATGGGAGGAGAAAATTTCAATGATGAGAGAGTGGTGGAAGAATCATCTTTTTCATCTTCGCTTTGCTGTTCGAAACCCAGACTTACTGAACGAGCTCCTTGGAAATTCTTTAGATGAAGAAACCATGGATATCCTTTATAAAGCACAAACAAGAGGAATTCCGTTTTTTGTTAATCCCTATTATGTGTCACTGCTCAATGTAAATGAACCTGATTTTGCCAAAGGAGCAGATCTGGCTATCCGATATTATGTAATTTACTCGAAACAACTGGTTGATGAATTTGGCCATATTGTAGCATGGGAGAAGGAGGATATTGTAGAGCCGGGTAAACCAAACGCAGCAGGGTGGATCTTACCCACTCATCATAATGTTCACCGACGCTATCCGGAAGTTGCAATTCTTATTCCCGACACCATGGGAAGAGCTTGTGCAGGGCTTTGTGCTTCCTGCCAGCGTATGTATGACTTTCAGAGGGGCAATCTAAACTTTGATCTTGACAAGCTCAAACCCAAAGAAACATGGGACGATAAGCTTAAACAAATTATGAAATACTGGGAAGATGATTCCAGGCTGCGCGATGTGCTTATTACCGGAGGAGATGCTCTTATGAGTTCCGACTCATCTCTGGAAAAAATCCTTAACGCTGTTTGTGATATGGCATTAAGAAAGAAGGAAGCCAATAAAACCAGGCCTGAGGGTGAAAAATATGCTGAAATTCTGAGGATACGCCTGGGTACACGACTGCCTGTTTACCTTCCACAAAGAATTACGCCCAGGCTTATGGAAATTCTGGCAGCCTTTAAAGAGCGTGCATCCGATATTGGCATCAAGGAATTTGTTATCCAAACCCACTTTCAGTCTCCAATGGAAATTACTCCTGAGGCAAGGCAAGGTATTGAAAGACTTATTCAGGCTGGCTGGATGATTGCCAATCAACTGGTATTTACCGCCCCTGCATCGCGGCGTGGACATACTGCAAAGCTTCGTAAAGAGCTAAATGACATTGGAGTAATGCCCTATTATACTTTTTCTGTTAAAGGCTATATGGAAAACAGTTCAAAGTTTGCAACCAATGCCAGGGCTGTACAGGAACAAATGGAGGAAAAAATCATTGGACGGGTTCCCGGGAAATTCATTGAAGAGGTGAAAAATTTTCCGCAAACAGCTGAAAAAATGACGGACCATATCAATAATTTGAGGGAAAAAGCCGGTTTACCCTTTTTAGCCACTGATCGCAACGTACTTAATCTGCCCGGTGTGGGTAAAAGCATGACTTACAGGGCGATAGGAATAACACGAAGTGGAAGAAGAATACTTGAGTTTGATCATGACCATACCCGAAGCCACAGCCCAATCATAGAAAAACTGGGTAAGTTTGTTATTGTTGAATCAAAGTCTATTGCTTCATATCTTGAACAAGTTGAAGATATGGGTGAAAATAAAAAAGAATATAATTCAATATGGGGTTACAGTATTGGTGAAACTGAACAACGTCCATCTTTGTATGAATACCCGGAATATAAATTTGAGTTAAGTCAGAAGGTCACAAATTTCAAGGATTAAAATTGAGACCATAACCCCAAAAGCAATAGTCTTAAACTTTTTATATTGCTAAATCGGGGTGATTGGGGCAGAAAAATGGCATCATCAGAATTATGAGTAAATTGAA
>SLOJ01000103.1 GCA_007132585.1 Bacteroidales bacterium
ATCATGGTGTTGAATCCTGAACTTCACAACCTTGAAATACTTTTTCGCTACCGGCTTGAACCTGAAGTGTATTCGGTTGATCTGCTCAAAAAACTGATCCGTGAAGCAGAGCTAAACCAGTTAACTCCTGATCAACCCCATTTCCCTATACACATCAAGCTTGATACGGGCATGCATCGTATGGGTTTTATGGAAGATGAACTGGATGAATTGCTGGAAATGCTGAAGAAAAGCCCTTTGCTGAAAGTGGCTTCCGTATTTTCTCACCTTGCAGCTTCCGATATGCCGCAATTCGATAATTTTACCCATGAGCAGCTGAAAAGATTTGAACGAATGACCGGAAAGCTCGAAACTGAATTGGGTTATCCCTTTTTGAAACATATTGCCAATTCAGCCGCCATCAGCCGGTTCCCCCAGGCACAGTATGATATGGTAAGGTTGGGTATCGGAATGTATGGTGTTGATGGAAATAAAGACATGGAAGCACAGTTACAAACTGTGAACACTTTTAAGTCTGTTATATCGCAGATAAAAACAGTTCCGGCGGGCGAAACTGTGGGTTACAATCGGGCGGGTCATCTTAAACGGGAAACACGCATTGGCATTGTTCCGGCAGGATATGCCGACGGACTCAGCCGACGGTTAAGCAACGGAAAAGGATATCTGTTGGTAAATGAACAAAAGGCTCCTGTAATAGGCAATATTTCCATGGATATGTGTACCATTGATCTTACTGAAATCTCCGCTAAGGAAGGTGATGAAGTAATCATATTCGGGAAAGAACTTCCTGTGCAATTACTTGCCGAAAAACTGGAAACCATCCCCTACGAAATTTTTACAGGAATTGCATCCAGGGTGAAAAGGGTGTATTTTCAGGAATAGTTTATTTTTCATATCATCTGACCTTGTTTTATTTATTATTTTTGCTCCCAGGGAAAACCTTTACTCAACTTACTATATAAAAAATTATTTCATATGAAACCCACATGAGCACCGTGCTCACAATAAACAATGAACAAGGTGTAAGTGGGTTCCATTCAACAACTTAAATTAAATTTATTCGAATGAAAAAAGCAATAAAAACCGACAAGGCGCCGGCTCCGATCGGACCTTACAATCAGGCTATTATGGCCGGAAACATGCTGTATGTATCAGGTCAGGTACCTATTAATGCTGCCAATGGTGAACTGGAAAAGGGTGATGTGAAAGAGCAAACCCGCATGGTGATGGAAAACCTGAAAGCAATTCTTAAGGAAGCCGGGCTGGATTTCTCCAACGTAGTGAAGTGCAGCATTTTTATTTCCGACATGAAGGATTTTCCGAAGATCAATGAAGTGTATGGAAGCTATTTTACCGACATTGCTCCTGCCCGCGAAACGGTTCAGGTGGCGGGTCTGCCGCTCGGTGCAGATGTGGAGATCAGTTGTATTGCCATTGTATAACACCTAACTGAAGTATTTTGGCCGGTTTATTTTTACATAAGCCGGTTTTTTTACCCCTTCAAAAACTAAAATTATGTTGAAAAAGAAACTTTTATTTGGCCTGATCTTGCTGATATTTGTCAGCTTCAGGAGTGTTGCGGTGGAAGGTATGTGGCTTCCGTCGCTCATTGAAAAGAATATTGAAGAAATGCAGATGCTGGGTCTTGAACTGGAAGCTCTTGACCTTTATAATGAAGATGGTACCAGTTTAAAGGATGCCATTGTGCGATTTGGCAGGGGCTGCACGGGGGCATTCATTTCACCGGATGGCCTGCTGGTTACCAATCACCATTGTGGTTATGGTGTAATACAGTCGCACAGTAGCGTGGAAAATGATTACCTTACTGAAGGATTCTGGGCGGCCAGCAGGGATGAAGAATTGCCCAATCCGGGTCTTACCATTACCCTGCTTGTGCGTATGGAAAATGTTACGGCAAGGGTTTTGGAAACAATTGATCCCAACATGGATGAAAGAGAACGCAACCGCGCAGTGCGGGAGATTTCGCGCACGATTGCCGATGAAGCGAAAGAAGACGGGCGATACGAAGCCATGGTAAACCCTTTTTATTACGGTAATGAGTATTATCTTTTTGTGTACAACATTTATCGCGATGTGCGACTGGTAGGTGCACCCCCTTCTTCCATCGGAAAGTTTGGCGGCGATGTGGATAACTGGATGTGGCCCCGTCATTCCGGCGATTTTGCACTTTTCAGGGTATATGCCGATGAAGAAAACAACCCGGCAGAATACAGCAATGACAATGTGCCCTTCATTCCGGATCATTTCTTTCCTGTTTCCAACCGTGGTCCTGAAAAACATGACTTTACTATGGTTTATGGTTTCCCCGGAAGCACACAACGTTATCTAACCTCCGATGCCGTAAAGTACATTGTAGAAAGTGAGAATCCTATGGGTATTGATATCCGTACCCGTGTATTGCAGATTTATGAGCAGGAAATGGCCAAAAGTGATGAAGTGCGCATTCAATACGCCAGTAAACATGCGGGTGTTTCCAATGCATGGAAGAGATGGATGGGTGAGAACCGGGGTTTGCACCGATTGGATGCAGTGAATGTAAAAAAGGAACTGGAACGTGAATTTGATCAATGGGCTCAATCCGGTTCAATGGAGACGGAATTATACAGGGGTCTCATGCAAGCTTTTGAACAATATTATACGGAATATCTTCCCAACAGGTTTGCTATGCGGTTATATTTTGAAGCCGGAAGAAGAATTGAAATTGTACGTTTTGCTGAACAGTTTGCACAGCTTGTTACATTGAGTAGCGAGAAAAATCCTGATCAGGAAAAGATTGATGTGGAAATTGAAAAATTAAAAAGATCAGCAGAAAGCTTTTTCAGGAATTACAATAGCGATATTGACCGGCGGATCATGGCAGAAATGATACGACAATATATGAAATATGCCGGTGAAATGGTTCCTCCTGTAATTAACGATCTGCAATCAAAATACGATGAGAATATTGAGCCGTTTGTTGAACGTGTTTTTAAACGCAGCTCTCTTGTTTCAGAGGAACAGGTAATGGAGCTGCTGGAAAACTATCGTCCGCGCCATTACCGGCGCATTGAAAGGGATCATGCGTTTCAGTTTGCCCGTGAGCTCCGTAGTTTTGTTTTTGGAGAGATCATGCCTGCACAGCAAAAATATGACAGTAAACTTGATAGTCTTTATCGCCTTTATACAGCCGGTTTGCGGGTAATGAAATCCGATTATAACTTTTTTCCCGATGCCAACGGAACATTGAGGATTTCCTATGGCAGGGTAGAAGGGTCTTATCCACGCGATGCGGTGCAGTTTTTGCCCTTTACCACAGGCGATGGTATTCTGGAGAAAGCTGCGCAGAACGAGGTAGAAGATTACAGAATTTCGGAAAGACTGGAAACAATGCTGGAAAACCGTCGTTATGGCAGTTTTGCAAACCACGATGACCTGGTGGTTAACTTTATTGCCAGCAACCATACTACCGGAGGGAACTCCGGCAGCCCGGTGATCGATGGTCAGGGAAATTTTATAGGGATTAACTTCGACCGGAGTTGGGAAAGCACCATGAGTGATATCATGTTTGATCCGGAACAATGCAGAAATATTGCAGTAAACTCACAATATATTCTATGGGTGATCAGTCAATATGCCGGCATGGATTACCTGCTGGATGAAATGAATATTGTTTTGGAATAACTTTTTGGAAATTAATCAACCGGCCATGAAAGCCTGGCTTCTGCAATGATTTCAGCAGGGGTCAGGCTTTTTATTTTGCTTTCGTAAATGTATGACAGGATCTTTTTATATTCTGCCAGGTAACCGCCGTATTTGTAATCCGTAAAATAGGTATTATGCCAGAGTAAAGAGAATAGACAATTGTACGGGTTTGCTTCGTAAAAATCAATTATGATATCTGCAATCTTTTTCCTTTCTATTTTCATGTAATTGCGAAAGGTTGTGTCCATAAACGTCAGGGGGGCTTCTACAAAATTAAAGGGTTTGTTTTTTTTGAAATTGAAAGGTTGGAAAGCACCTCCGTACGAATTTCTGAAGCCATAGCGCTCAGCAAAACCCAGGCTGGAGTCGAGCGTGATGGGCGAAGCTGATAATACGGGCCAGTGTTTTGGAGGTAAAAATTTCAGGAAATGATAGCGGTTATAGGGTTCAACGATTTTCCACCTCGCCAGTTTTTCTTCAAAACTCATTTCCATGGTTGATTTGTGAATTGCGTTTACAAAGCCCTTTTTCCTGATCTTCTGCAAAAGTGTTTGCTCCTTTAGGAAGGTATAATCTGCATTCCTGATATTATGTTTGCCCTTGCCCTTGTTTACCAGCCAGAAGAACGTTGACTTTACATCGTATTCGGAGTTGATGCGCATTATCCTGTCCATGTTCTTCCA
>SLOJ01000055.1 GCA_007132585.1 Bacteroidales bacterium
CATCTCACGTTAGAACAGAAAAGAAACAGATCAAGATCAACAAAAGTAAAGTGACCGAAATACAGACCAAAGCCGGCAAGGTGCAGGTATGGGCTGAAAAGGAGCTTATTGATGATGACGAGACAAAGGTTTTGGTAAAGCTTACCAAGCTGAAGCACATTTTCCGAAACATCGTTATTTTGCCCGACTTCCACATTAGCGGTTTGCTGATGAACGGGTCGGTATTTGCCACTAAAGATTTTGTTTATGTAAATGCCATAGGCGGAGACATTGGCTGCGGTATGGCAAGTGTGCCTCTTCCCATACATTCACATGATATTAAAGGCAAAGAACAGGAATTGTATAAGTTGCTGCACGAAGCCATACCCACTGGCCGCCAGACAAAGGTTGAAATACCCGGGCATATCGATGAGCACCCCGTCTTTCGTTCCGGATCGCAACTGCTAACCGCTAAGGTTATTAAAAAGCTGAAGCAGCAAATGGGAACCATTGGTGATGGGAATCACTTCCTGGAAGTTCAGGAGAACGATCAGGGCAGTTTGCAATTGCTGGTACACACCGGATCGCGCTACCTGGGGCAATTAATTAAAGATTATTACATAAAGCACATTGCTGATATGCAAAACAATGCATTGCATGCCTTAGATGCTGATTCTGAGCTTGGAACACAATTCCTTGCCGATCATGATCTTGCAGTGCTATACGCAAAGGAAAACAGGAAAGAGATTTTGCGTTTGGCGCTACAGGTATTACAGAGATTCCTGCATGTTGATATGAATATTGATGGCCTTCTGGACTCTGCAACTGACATTCCCCATAATTTCATTTCAAAGGAAGAGCATGGTGGAGAGCCTGTTTTTGTGCACCGCAAGGGGGCGCAAAAGGTTAAAAAAGGAGCTGCCGGCATCATTCCCGGCGATATGGGAAGCGCCACTTTTATGGTAGAAGGCAAAGGCTATCCACTCACTTTTCATTCATGCTCTCATGGTGCAGGCAGGAAAATGGCAAGAGGAAAGGCACTCGATACAATAGACTATGAGGAATTTAAAGAGAGCGTAAAAGATATTGCCTGCCGAACTGACAGGAATGTGCTCGATGAAGCACCTCAGGCATACAAGGATATTGAGCTGGTAATGAAATTCCAGAAAGAAATCGTGAAAATAACGGATGTTTTTATGCCGGTAATTAATGTAAAGGGATAGAAGTTTTGCATACCTGCAAAATGTGATCGATGATGGAATACCTTAAGTATTATATTCAAAGAGCATAATAGCAATTATAATCACAAAAAAAATAATTATGGCAGACAGCTACAGGTCAAAACCACGAAAGATAATGGCAAAAAGAAGGCGGGAAGCAGATCCCGGCTTCAGAACCAGGGTTATTGAAAGAAAACCTAATCATGGTGATGGATATCCGCTTAACAAAAAAATGATAAACAAGATCATAGATATCATTCCGGATGAGTATTTGTTTGGGTTGAAATCCATTGAGCTTAAAGCAAGGGGCGAGAGAGATTTTGGAAGACCTTTGGCAACGTATTTTAATTTAGAAAAAAGAATTGAGATTTATTCAATGCCTTTTGATGAAATTCTTATAAATGATTTTTCTCCAACCTGGAAAGAGGTTATGGAATCATGGAGCATGAAATCATTATCGAAGTATTGCGGTGTTCTAGGATATTATTGTAGTAGCGACTATGCTCAGAGTGCAAGTTTTTACTGTGTAGTATTGTTTCACGAGATTGGCCACCATTATTCTTATAATTTCAAAACCAGAAAGAGAGCTGCTGATAATGAAGATGGTACAGAAAGTCAGGCTGAAATCTTTGGCGCCAGAATAATGAATGAAGTCATTGACGAACTAAAACATATTATTCCTTCACCGATCATTTATTAATAATATGAAGGGTATAATCAGGTTATTTGTAATAATCAGGATACTATCTCATCATGTGGATACAAATAAGTTCAGGACAAGGTCCCGTTGAGTGTGCAAGGGCTGTGGTGCTGTTTATGCAAGAGCTGATAAAAGAACTTCAGGATGCAGGTTTCAAAGCGGGAGTTATTGATACCGATCCGGATGAAGAGCCTGAAACAGCCAAATCAGTGCTTATATCAAGCGATATCAATAAAGATCACCCTTTGCTCAAAACTTTTGAAGGTAGTGTGTTGTGGATATGCAAGAGTCCTTATCGTCCAACAAAACGTAGAAAGAACTGGTATATTGATGTGGAAGTATTTCATGAAAGCGATGAGGTAGCCTTTTCCGAAAAGGATCTGAGGATTGAGACCATGCGGAGCAGTGGTGCCGGCGGACAGCATGTGAATAAGGTGGAAAGTGCGGTAAGGATTACGCACATACCAACAGGTATCTCTGCCACTGCAAGGGAAGAACGCAGTCAGCATCAAAATAAAAAGCTGGCACTCACAAGGCTGAAGCGCCTGATTGATGAGGCAAACCAGTCAAAAAATCAAAACACAAGGAAAGCGATGCAAAAACGCCATGATAGTATTGAGCGGGGAAACCCGGTAAGGATTTACCAGGGGTCTGATTTTGTAAGAAAGGAATAATATGTGCCTGCAAGAAAACGCCAATTGCTGCGTTGGGCTTGCCTTCAAACCAGTCATTTACGAAAAAGTAAACTCCTGTTTTTCAGTCTACACCCGCCTTGCACTTGACGCTTTCTTATCAGGCACTTAAGAAAAACACGAGTTTTCTTGCTAACCCTAAACTAATTATAGACAGATATGCAGGCATAAAGAACATTAGTAAGTAACATCAAAAGCAATCACAATAAGTTTAAATGAATATAGGTAAAATCCATATAACCGGAAGCGAAAGCAACCCTTTTCATACCCTATCTTACCAAAGAATTGATGAATCAGGCAGGATTGAACAGGCAAATTTACCTTTCATAAAGGTTTTTGTAAATTACCTGCCCGATGGGCTTGATGCCATTGTAGCCTGTGCCGATCTGCAGGGACGTTGGAAAGACGGCTCACTCATAGGTTGTATTGTTGCGGAAGAATTGGAGATTTTATCGCAAATGGATGAGCTACCTGCTGTTGAAAAAACCGGTATTATCTTATGTGGCGATTTTTATGCAAGGGAAAACCTCGACCGGCGCGGAGGCACAGGAGATGTAGCGGATGTGTGGCGATCGTTTGCCAAACGATTTCGCTGGTGCATTGGTGTTGCAGGCAATCACGATATTTTTTCGGCAATGCCCGATGAGAAAGCTTTTGAAAAGTTTAAAAATGAGGAGGGTATTCATTTCCTGGATGCTTCCTGTATTGTAAAAGACCAATTGAAAATATGTGGCATTTCAGGGATTATCGGAAATCCCAGGAAAGTTTTCAGAAGAACAGATGTGGAATTCCAAAAGGAAATGGGAAATATTCTTCAGCAAAGCCCTGATTTACTATTACTTCATGATGGGCCTGATTTCCCTGAAGAAAATCTTGATGGCAATCAGCTTATTCGAGAGTCATTAATCAGTAAAAACCACTTGCTGCTTATCAGGGGTCACAAGCACTGGGACCAACTCTATATTCAATTCAATGAGCAAATACAGGTGCTGAATGCGCATGAGAAGGTGCTGGTTCTTTTAAAAGAAAACATATAACCCGCTATAACCACTCCCATTGCCATTAGTAAACATTAAAACTTCCTTTGCTATGGTAAACAGCATAAACTTTGATGAAATCAGCAGCCACAATGTTGTGGTAAAAAAAAGCAACAAGAGCAAAAAGCTGAAAAAGGCTTTTGGGAAGGGAGAAATGAATATGGCAGCCATTCCCCAGAAAGTTTCAAATGTGAAAATATCCAGGATTTTCAATGCAGAGGAAAGGGGTGGTTGCACCCGCTGCTTCCCCCACGGCTTTGAAACCACCAATGCCACCGTAAAAAAGAACAAGCGCAGCTGGAAAAACCGCCGCAAGAAGCAGTATAAGAATTAAGCGTATCTTAAATGAACAGAATCGACTCAAAATGCAAACAACACTTTACATAAAACCTGCGGTAGCATATATTATAAGCAAGCTTACAGAGGAATCGCAATTGATAACCCAGGGAACTACTCTTGATAAACTGAATAACGACCAGATAGATTCCTTAATTCGTCTGGCAAAAGAAAATGAGATTAAACTTTATCATTTCAAAAAAACCGAGTTGCTGCCACGGGTAGAAAAGGTATTAGGCCACATCAATGCCTTTTATCCCAAAACCATGCTCGACATTGGAACAGGCAGAGGTGTTTTTATATGGCCGCTTTTAGATTTTTACCCGGAGCTTGATGTAACCTGTATTGATGTTCTCAGTAAGCGCATCGAATTTCTTGAGCATGTAAGAAACGGGGGAATATCAAATATTACCCCTGAG
>SLOJ01000178.1 GCA_007132585.1 Bacteroidales bacterium
AGGGAGGGGAGAGAAAACCCAAACTTCAGTGCTGATACTTTTAATTTTGCGAAAAAATGGAACTTTTAATTTGCTTATTACTGTTTCACAATAACCACTGCAGATACACCCCTCCCTGCTTAGTAGTGAGGGGCCGGGGGTGGGTCCGGAAGTTACTTGAATATTTGCAAAGATTCAATTTTTCTTTATAGAAACATGTCTTGCTTATTCACATTTTTTATTTTTATCCTTAGCCAAAAAGCCATACTTTTGCTTTGGGGAATTTTATTCCCACATTAAAAAGATACTCAGAAGATTACACATGGATAATTTTATTGTTTCTGCACGAAAATACCGCCCGGCAACCTTTGATATGGTTGTGGGTCAGGCTTCCATCACCAATACCTTAAAAAATGCCATCAAAAACAATCATCTGGCCCAGGCCTTTTTGTTTTGCGGACCCCGGGGAGTAGGGAAAACCACATGTGCCCGTATTATGGCAAAAACCATCAATTGCGAAAATCCTACAGAAAACGTAGAAGCCTGCAATGAATGTAAATCCTGTGTCTCATTCAATGAATCCAATTCATTTAATGTTCATGAGCTGGATGCCGCTTCCAACAATTCTGTTGAAGATATCCGCAGTCTTGTTGAGCAGGTAAGGATACCCCCTCATATTGGCAGATATAAGGTTTATGTAATTGACGAGGTTCATATGCTTTCGCAGGCAGCTTTCAATGCTTTTTTAAAGACCCTGGAAGAGCCGCCGGCATATGCAAAATTTATCCTGGCTACTACTGAGAAACATAAAATTATACCTACTATACTTTCACGTTGCCAGATATTTGACTTCAACCGCATCACGATCGATGATATTGCAAAACAATTGAAATATGTTGCCGACAGTGAAAACATTGAAACAGAATACGATGCGCTGCAAATCATTGCACGCAAAGCCGACGGGGCAATGCGTGATGCACTTTCAATCTTTGACCAGATCGTAAGTTTTGCCGGAGACAAGGTTACATATAAGGCCGTTGCCGAAAACCTGAATGTGCTGGATTATGATTACTTTTTTGATTTGACCGATCATATTCTGGCCACTGATACTGCTGAGATTTTGCTTTTATTCAATGAAATCATTGAAAAGGGTTTCGACGGAGCTCATTTAATAAGCGGCTTTGCCGAACATTTGCGCAACCTTTTGGTGTGCAAAGACCCCAAAACAGTTAATCTGATCGAAGTGGGTGACAGTGTAAAGCTACGATACACCGATCAATCGCAAAAGAGCAGTGCAGATTTTCTGCTGAAAGCTCTCGATATTGTTAACAGATGCGATCTGAGCTATCGCACCAGCAATAATAAGAGGTTGCACATTGAGCTGGCTCTCCTGCAAACAGCTGCCATCCTGAATCAAAATACATCATCCGGTTCACCTAAGGGTAATGAAATGGCTGCACCAAAATCACCCGCTCCAAAAGCTTCAACCCCGGCTGTTACTCCCAAACCAACATCTGCTCCTCCATCCGAAGATGAAAATAAAAGTGAACAGTCCCCTCAAAAAAGTGAAGGGCGACCGGCAAAACCATTAAGTATTAAGATTAACAAACCCAACCAGGAAGGGGACGAAAAAAAAAAACATGAACCTTTAGATGTACTAAATGAAGATGACCGACCGGAAGAAACCTTTTCGGAAGAACAATTACTCGAGGTTTGGGAAAAGCTTAAAGAAAGGTACAAAAACTCAAGCGTAACCACTTTTACAGCCATAAATACCTACAAACCCAGGATACGAGAAAACAATATTATTGAACTGGATGTTGACAATCTTGTGCTGAAAGACAACATCTTTGATCTGAAGCCCGAAATTCTTAGCTTTTTAAGGAAACATCTGAACAATTATGCCGTTAATCTTGATGTAAAAATCGTTGAAGTGCAAAAAGTGCAAAAGGCATACCTGCCGGCAGATAAGTATCAGAAAATGGTTGAAAAAAACCCAAACATTGAAAAGCTGAAGAATGATCTCGATCTTGATCTTATTTATTAAAAAATAAACTCATTTTTATTGGTTTTCATGTAATTTTTATCGAAAAAATTACACTTATTGCTATTGTAATAGTAAATCAAATTATCTTATAATAAAATCAAATTATTAATTAAAAAACATCAAAAATGAAATTGAATGTAAAGCTTTTCTTATCGCTGCTTTTTTTGCTAACAAGTGGTTTAGCATTCAGCAGCACTCCAAAAATTGAATTTACGGAGTATACTCTCGGGAACGGATTGCATGTTATCCTTCACCATGATAATACCACTCCCAATATAGTGGTAAACATCATGTACCATGTGGGCTCAAAAAATGAACACCCTGAGCGTACAGGATTTGCACACTTTTTTGAGCATCTGATGTTTGAAGGCTCAAAACATATTGAGCGTGGAGAATTTTCTGAACTGGTGGAAGAAGCCGGTGGTACATTAAATGCATTCACCAGTTTTGATGTTACCAATTATTTTTTGCTTTTGCCATCTAATCAACTGGAACTTGGCCTGTGGATGGAAGCTGAGCGAATGTTGCACCCTGTAATCGATTCTATAGGTATTGCTACCCAAAAGGATGTGGTCACTGAAGAAATGAAGCAGACCCGCGACAACCGTCCTTATGGCAGACTGCTTACAGAAACCATTGCAAGAGCTTTCAAAACACACACTTACAGATGGGATGTATTGGGAGCTGACCCACACATCCGCAATGCTACAGACGATGACATTAAATCATTCCATGATATGTTTTATGTTCCCGAAAATGCTGTATTGGTTGTAACCGGTGACATCGACAAGGAGCAAACAAAAAAATGGATTGAAAAATACTTTGGCGACATTCCGCGAGGAAACGGTGAGTTCAGAAGACCTTATAAAAACGCTGAGCCCAGAAGAACTGTTGAGTTACGTGATACAGTTTATGACAATGTTCAGATACCCGCAATCATACAGGCATATATGATTCCTGCACAGGGAACACCAGATTTTTATGCTGTGGAAATGCTGGGTGCTTTGCTCTCGCAGGGCCAAAGCAGCAGGCTTTATCGCAGGCTTGTTGACGATGAACAAAAAGCATTGCAGGTTGCTTCCTTCCCATTAGGTCTTGAGCATCCTGGAATTAACCTGACTTTTGCCCTGGCTAACATGGGTGTTGACCTGGAAGATATTGAAGCCGTTATCAATGAAGAAATGCACAGAGTGAGAACTGAACTTATTTCGGAAGAAGAACTCCAGAAACTGAAAAATCAGCAGGAAAGCCAGTTTGTTAACAGCAACACAACCATTGCAACACGTGCCAGAAACCTGGCATCTTATCACCTTTTGTATGGCGACGCACACCTTATCAACACAGAGCTGGAAAGATATATGCAGGTTACCCGCGAAGATATATTAAGGGTTGCAAACGAATACTTCAGAGAAGATAACAGGGTGGTAATATTCTGGTTGCCCAAACAAGAGAGTTAATCCGATTCAATAAATTCAAAATAATTAAAAAATATGCCCCTTTCCCAAATAAAACGGGGTAAAAAAGCATACGATATGAAAAAGACCATTTTTTGTTTTTTATTCAGCATTTTTCTGGTAACTGCTATTCATGCACAAGTAGACAGAAGCCAGAGACCTCAACCCGGCCCGGCTCCCGCAGTGCAGTTAGGAGATTTTGAAAGCTTTACCACAGATAACGGCATTAGGGTAATCGTAGTTGAAAACCGCAGGATACCTGTTATTTCATTTCAACTTACACTTGATATTGATCCCTTTTTAGAAGGAGATGCAAAAGGTTATGTTGACTTTGCCGGTTCACTGATGCGTGAGGGTACTACCAATCGTACAAAGCAGGAAATTGATGAAGCCATTGATTTTATAGGTGCAAATTTGTCAACCTTCTCTACCGGTATGTTTGCATCGTCGCTTACACGCCACAAACACTCCTTGCTTGAGCTCATGGCGGACATTCTGATGAATCCCACCTTCCCGGAAGAAGAGTTGCAACGCAGGATTACCCAATCTCGTTCGGCCCTGAGAATTGTACCTACTGATGGAAGTGCAATTTTAAGAAATGTCTCGTTAACCCAGGTTTTTGGACAAGACCATCCTTATGGTGAAATTGTTACCGAAGAAACCCTGGATAACATCACCGTAGATCTTTTAAGAGATTATTACAATACTTATTTCAAACCCAATAATGCCTATATGGTAATCGTAGGTGATATTGATGTTGCCGAAGCAAAAACAGTAATGGACAGGTATTTTTCAGACTGGGAAAAAGGTGATGTTCCCAGCCATACTTATCCAACACCTGTACCTCCTCCCGGTCGCAGAGTTGCCTTTGCCGAGAGAATGGGAGCTACCCA
>SLOJ01000237.1 GCA_007132585.1 Bacteroidales bacterium
AGTTGCTCAGCTAAGAACAGTAACTTTTTCCTTACTTTTTGGAGCGGCCTTTTATCGCTCACCTGCTGAAACAAATATACAGTTTAAAAAGCCCCCAAGTCAAGTTTTTTTTACCGTATTTATTAACCTTAAATTAACAGTAGTTATCAACAATTGTTAGCAACTTAAAGAGATTCATTCTCAGCTAAGTGTTTTCAAAAACCATTGTAAATTGTTGTTTTGCTAACAATGTAATAAAGTTATATATTAACATTTATATGCTATAAACTACTCAGTTTTGCATAAAAATCACCGAAAAATTTGGTCATATTTTTCCTGGAAAGCACTTTTTATGAAAAAAATTGTTGGTTTTCGGTAATAATTATTTAAAAAATGTGCTGCTTTTTGAATGCTTTCTCAAAACCCAGATATTGGTTGGACACTGAGCTTGTCGAAGTGTTTATTTGGTTGGTAATCAGCAAACTTTACGACAGGATCAGTCACCGGAAAGCACTTTTTATGCAGCCTTACTTATCTGATTCCTGATAATCATGGGTTTCAGCCTTATATATCCTCAGAATTCTTAATCTTTATTAAATAATTGAATAGACCCTTTCATTTTTCAAGCATTCATCTGATTTTAGTATTTTTGGAAATGCATTTCAACAGACTGTACTCAGGAGCTCCGGGGAAACAAAATATTACAAATTCTTCCAAATATATTTTTCTGTAATCATTTATTCAAACTTTTCAAATTATTAAGCTATGCATAAATATTTCAAATTACTTAAAATGCTGTTTCTTGGCATTTTTATTCCTTTGACAGGGATGGCTCACGAGGATGCACGCATGATGCGTTACCCCGATATCAATGGTAATCAAATTGTTTTTGTCTACGCCGGTGATATCTGGACAGTAAACTCAACAGGCGGAGATGCCAGGCAATTAACATCGCACAAGGGTTTGGAATTGTTTCCTAAAATTTCCCCCGACGGGCAATGGATTGCTTTTTCAGGAGAATACAGTGGTAGTCGCCAGGTATTCGTTATGCCTGCCGAAGGGGGAACCCCACAACAGCTCACTTACTATAATGATGTAGGACCAATGCCTCCCAGGGGCGGATTTGATAATGTAGTGCTGGGCTGGACATCCGACAGCAAAAACGTCTTTTTCCGCAGTAACCGCACCGAATATGGCGACCGCATGGGGCGGTACTATACCGTAAATATTGATGGTGGATTTGTTGAAGAACTTCCCATCCCGCACGGAGGATTTGCTGATCTGTCGCCTGATGATACCAAAGTGGCTTTTACTTATGTTGACAGAGAGTTCCGTACCTGGAAGAGATATAAAGGCGGACGTGCCTCCAATTTGTGGATTTACGACCTGGACAACAATACATCGGAAGAAATTACCGATTGGGTAGGTACCGATCATATCCCAACGTGGTATGGCGAAAAGATCTTTTTTGCATCGGATCGCGATCTGTGGCTTAACGTTTATAGTTATGATGTGAACACAAAAAATGTTACTCAGCTTACTTTTCATGATAAGTTTGACGTAATGTGGCCCAGTGGAAATAACGGGCAATTGATTTATGAAAACGGCGGTTATCTCTATAAACTTAACCTGGAAACAGGATTAGAAGAGAGGGTAGTTGTAAACATTCTTTATGACAATCCGCATACATTACCGTATTTTAAAAATGTAAAAGATAATATTCATAGCATGGCTATTTCACCTTCGGGTAACAGGGTGCTGTTTGATGCCCGGGGTGATATTTTTTCAATACCCGCCGGCGAGGGTACCATACATAATCTTACCAACAAGCAAGGGGTACGGGCAGTTTACCCTACCTGGTCGCCCGATGGAAAGTGGATTACTTATTATTCTGATGAAACTGATGAGTATGAAGTATACCTAATGGAGAACACGGAGTTTGCTACTCCAAGACAGGTTACCAGTGGATCAAAAGGATGGAAATACCAGGCCAAATGGTCGCCTGACAGTCGTTATCTCGTATTCTTCGACCGTAGCATGAAATTGCAGCTGCTTAATGTTGAAAATAATAACATAACCGAAATTGATGAACCCGGCACATTTGAAATACGCAGTTACAATTTCTCACCCGACTCACGCTGGGTAACTTATACCAACAGCAACTCTAACGGACAAAGTTCGGTATGGGTATATAATATTGAAGATGGTGAAAACTATCAGTTAACGGATCACACTTTTTCCGACAGTAACCCGGTTTTCTCCAACTGTGGTAATTACATTTTCTTAACATCTAACCGCGATTTTAACCTGCAGTTTTCATCCTTTGAGTTTAATTATTTGTACACCAATGCAACCCGCATTTATGCCCTGCATCTTACGCATGACAGTCCCAGACTGTTTGAACCCAAAGAAACCACTGAGGAAACAGAAAATGGTGAAGAGGACGATTCGTCATCCAAACGCGAAAGGGTAGAAATTGATCCCGTCAATTCCGATCGCCGCATTGTGGCATTCCCGCTTTCATCCGGTAGTTACTGGGGTTTGCAGGCTGTTGATGACGGACTGGTTTATTTTACTGATTCAGGAATGAATCTTTACAACGTTAAAGAACAAAAGAATGAACTTATCATGGGTAATATACGCAGTGGTATGGTTTCGGCCGATGGAAAGAAATTTTTGTATAGCCACCGCGGTGATTACGGAGTTGCCGACCTGCGTCCCGGACAATCAGCCGGAGATGGCAAACTCGACCTTGATAATATGACTATGCGCATTGAGCCCCGCAAGGAATGGGAACAGATATTCCGCGACGGCTGGCGTATCTTCCGCGATTTCTTCTATGTGGGAAATCTGCATAATGTGGATTGGGATGGATTCTATGAGAAATATTCCGAAATGCTCCCCTATGTAAATCACCGCTTCGATCTGGATTATATTTTTGGTGAGATCATTGCTGAAACAAACACCGGACATGCTTATGTAGACTATGGCGATTTTGAAAGGGTAGATCGTATTCAAAATGGCTTGTTTGGAGCAGAAATCAAAGCTGACAGACAGAGTAACCGGTATTTCTTCAGTAAGATCTATGAAGGTGAAAACTGGGAAAGCTCGCGCCGCTCGCCACTTACCATGCAGGGTATTGATGTGAGAGAAGGGGATTACCTGATTTCCATTGAAGGGCAGCAGGTTACCATGGCCGACAATCCTTATAAATTCCTTGAAAACCGTGTGGATGTGGCCACACGCATATCGGTCAGTAGCAGCCCGGATGGTCGCGATGCACGCACTTTTACCATACATCCCATTGCCAGCGAACTGGAACTCAAGTACCTGGATTGGGTAAATACCCGCAGGGCAATGGTAGATGAACTATCGGATGGTCGTATCGGATACTTCCACGTACCTAATACTGCCCAGGATGGTAACCGTGAGTTGCACAGAGGAATGTATGCCTATCATGACAAGGATGCACTGATCATTGATGAACGTTTTAATGGCGGCGGGTTTATTCCCGACAGAATGGTGGAAATGCTCAGCCGCGAAACCCACGCTTACTGGCACCGCCACGGGCTTGATCCCATGCGCACACCGGGTATTGCTCACGACGGGCCCAAAGCCATGCTCATTAATCAGTTTGCTTCATCCGGTGGAGATGCTTTCCCTTATTTCTTCCGCCAGAAAAATCTGGGTACTATTATCGGTACACGCACCTGGGGTGGATTGGTTGGTATGACAGGAAATGCCCGTCTTTCTGATGGAGGTTATATTGGTGTACCCCGTTTTGGTATTTACAACCAGGAAGGGGAATGGATCATCGAAGGAATCGGTATCTATCCCGATATTGAAGTGGTTGATGAACCCCACCTGGTTGCAGCCGGTAAAGATCCTTCGCTTGAGAAGGCCGTTGAAATTCTTCTAAAAGAACTGGAAGAAAACCCGCCCAAACCCTGGATAACACCGGAAGATCCTGACCGGTCAAAGTGGATTGAGGTGGAAATAGAATAGGTAGGATTGAGATTAAGAAGAGACTATTTCAAAAGTCAGTTTTAATATGGACACTGAGTTTGTCGAAGTAAGTATCTGACTGATAATCAGATGTCTTTTCGACATGTGTTACAGTGAGTTTATCGGACTGCTCAACGACCAATTGGCACTTTTGAAACAGCATCTATCAATTATTCAGTTTTACTTATTGTACTATTATCTTTTCTGTAAATACAGAGTTTTCGGAATGAATACGTAAATAATATGCACCTGGCTTAAAACTTTGGACAAAGATTTTAATTTCTTTGTCTTTAACGGTTGTTGAATATATGGTGTTGCCTGTGTTATCAATAACCAGAACCTGATCAATCA
>SLOJ01000247.1 GCA_007132585.1 Bacteroidales bacterium
ATTAAACCCTCTGTGAATGGCTGCCAGTTTTGTAATACCTTTCATGTAAAATCGCTCAATTACCCCTATCCAGAGTGCAAGATCAGGATTTAGCGGATTTTTAACCATTACGGGTATATCAACCCCCTTGAGTGCTTCGGCGAGTTCCTGTACCGAAAAAGGATTTACACTGGTTCGTGCACCGATCCATAAAATATGAATCCCCGCTTTCAGGCATGCTTCAACGTGTTTAGGCGTTGCAACCTCTACTGTTATGGGAAAACCATATTGATCATGCACTTCTTTAAGCCATTCCAGGGCTGCCTGGCCGTGTCCTTCGAATGCACCCGGGCGGGTACGTGGTTTCCATATACCACTGCGGAAAGCCGATACCAAACCCGTGGCATGTAAACGGGCTGCCGTGGCAAGCACCTGCTCTCTGCTCTCAGCACTGCAAGGACCGCTGATAATTAATGGTTTGTGTTTTGCCGGCAGCCAGCTTTCAATGGGCTCGGTTTCTAATTGCCTTTGCGTAATATCCATTAAAATTTTTTTGTATTGTAATAACTGTACTTTTACCAATAACAACCCGAAGACAATGATTGTTGCATGTTATCAGGCATCAAACGGGCTGTACAAAGTTAATAACAATAAACAACAATTACTTTAGCGCAATTAAAAGGAAAACTTATCTCAGAAAAATAGTTATTTTTGAAAGGGCAATTGCTAAAATGTGTTAAATGAATATTTCTGAGATAAAGGATAAATTGCTGAATTTTCGTGCTGATGGGAAGTCTATGTTTGTTACTTCTTCCTTCCAGACACAAAGCATTGTATTGCTTCATATAATAAGCCATATTGATAGAACGATACCCGTTTATTTTATCAATACAGGTTATCATTTCCCCGAAACGATAATTCATAAAAATAATGTGGAATCATTCCTTGGTTTAAAAGTGATTGATCTTAGGCCACTTATTCCCAAGAGCAATCAGCGTGATGCTACAGGTAATTTATTGTTTACTTTCGATCCTGATTATTGTTGTTACCTTAATAAAGTACAACCGGTTGAACCACTTCTTGAACAATTTGATATTTGGATAAATGGCTTAAGGGCCAATCAAAACAGTTTCAGAAGCGGCTTAAAAGTATTTGAATCCACCGGATGTAGAGCCGTAAAGTTTCATCCTTTGCTTGATTGGGGTATGGATGATATGGAGGCTTATATCAGAGCACACGATTTACCTGTTCACCCGCTTGAAAATAAAGGATATAAAAGTATTGGCTGCGAACCTTGCACCAGGCCTTTTAAAAGCCCGGAAAACAGAGATGGAAGATGGTTTGGGATGAGGAAAACAGAATGTGGTCTGAATACAGAATGGAATCATGCAAAATGAGAATTTAAAAAAGGAAATACACCATGAAAGTTCTAATTACAGGAGGTGCAGGATATGTGGGCAATGAACTGGTGTTTGAGTTATTAAAAGTGCCCCATGTTGAAAAGGTTGTGGTTTATGATAATCTTAGCAGAAAAAATTATAATCTTTTTCTGGATACACGGTATGAGCCCCACAAAATTCAATTTGTAAACGGAGAACTTCTTGATTCGCGAAAGTTAAAGAAGGAACTCAAAGATATTGATGTTGTTTTTCACCTTGCTGCTATTGTTTCCACACCTTATGCCACAGAAAACTCACATTTGTTTGAACAGGTGAACCACTGGGGTACTGCCGAACTGATTTATGCCATTGAAGAAAGCAATGTAAAAAAATTCATTTACCTGAGCACCACCTCTGTGTATGGCGCTTCCGATGAATTAATAACTATTGATACCCTTCCTGATCCGAAAACTTTTTACGGCAGCAGTAAACTAAGAGGAGAAAAACACGTAGGGCGTTTGCTTGACAAAATGGATGCCTATATTATAAGATGCGGTAATGTATACGGTTACAGCCCCAGTGTGCGGTTTGATGCTGTTATCAACCGGTTTATGTTTGAAGTGAATTTTATGGGGCGCATCCAGATCAACGGAAACGGAAAGCAAACACGTGCCTTTATACATGTTGACAAGGTGGTAAGGGTATTGCGCAATCTTATTAACCCTGATTTCGGACTAAGTCCCGGAATTTACAACCTTACCGATAAAAATCTTTCCATTTTCGGAATCGCCAATACAATCAAAGAAATTTATCCGCATATGGATATGATATTTGTAAACCAGCACCTGGTAATGCGGGAAATAAAAGTGGAAAAGGATCCGCGCATTCAGCCTTTGCAAAATATTCATTACATTTCGGTAAAGGAAGAACTGATCAACTTTAAAAATAAATTCTCCTTTTCATCAAAATTTGACAACTAAAACCAGATTCGTCAAACTCAGGAATTATTTTTTTAAAGAATTGATTTCTGTTACATCAGCATAAACCTGAAGCTAAAACCTGCATGGGTATTTGATGTAGGAAACTGATTTGATAAAAATGGATTGTTAATATTACGGTCGTAGAATAAGCGCATATTTACCCTTGAGCTAACCTGGTAATCGGCCGAAAAGTTTATACCCATGGTGTTCTGACCTGCAGAAATTACGTCAACATCTTCTTCGAGTTTTCTCAGTACGGTTTTATTCTGGCGGAAAGCCAGATCCAGGCGCAGTACAAGATCGCTCTGTATCCTTTGTGTATTGCCTCCCTGGGCAAGATTAAAGGCAAGATCTTTAAAACGGTAACCGGAGCCAATAATTATTTCACGTGTTTTAAGATCGGTAACCTGGTTATTGGCAAAGCTTAATCCGATGTTCCGCGAACTGCGGTATTCCAGTCGTGTCATCAGACTGTTCTTCCATGTCATATCCAAACTGATCAATGGATTGAATTGTTCGTTGATGGATACCTGGCCAATTTCAAATTCAGGAATGAAATTGCCCCTTTCATCAATAGCCGATGGGAAACCATCGCGCTCGCGGTATTGTGTAATGCTACGGTAATTGTTTATGGTGAACGTGCTTCTGTATCCGTGTCCGATCGTTATGGTCTGGAAGTAACGTTGCATGAATTCAATTCGTGAAAGTCCGTCATAATTTAGTCTCCAGTTGGGCATAGGAATTTTCAGGAAAGGGTTTGTTTCAGATGTTGAAGGATCCCATCCTGCATAAGCGGCAAGAAAAGCAGGGATCATTACATCTTGTGATGTTTGGGTATACCCGGAAGGAAAACCTGTAATTGAATCATATTGTCCTGGCCAGTTTGGATTTTCAGAAGCCATTCGTTCTGCAATTTCAAACCGATAGTTTTTGAAATTCTCAAATGCCTGTGATGTATTGTCATCACTAGTTCTTTCAAATGCGGATGCAAATGAGAAGAAGGAAATACTGAAGCTTCCGGTTGTTTGCGGGCTGAAGGAGCCAAATGTTCCATCTTCATCGGCCTTGAAATATTCAGAGTGCGATCGTGCGAAGTTACGCATGGCAGTAAATTCTATTCTCATATTTGGCAAGGGTTCAAACTGCGAACGTGCCTGCAGATTTTGAGTCAGGTTTGTAACGTAGGCGTTGTTCAGCATAGGATCATCAGTGATCCATTCTCCGGCAATAGCCCGGTTTCTGATATCCTCCTGGCTTCCGAAAATAAAACCAAGTCCGGGAGCACCATAACCTTCCTGGTTAAAATCCCAGTTTTGGCCAAGTACCGACGGTTCTTTAGTAAACCCGGGTAAACGGGTACCGTTGGTTTCAGTGTAGTTAATACTGAAGTTTCTGAAACCCATCAGTATCCTTAAAAACCCTTCAGTAATAACTTTAAAATAATCTGTCATCTCTTCGTCGTCCTCGTTTTCTTCTTGCTGACGTTGTCCGGGTCTTTGCTGGCCAGGTCTTTGTTGCCCGGGTCTGGCCGTACTGCTCTGGTTGATCTGGCGAAGGAATCCAACCTTATTATACAGGTTTACAAGATTGGCATTGAGATTTATTCTTTTGGTATTTGAGTTCTCAATGGTATTACCAAACTGTTGTGCTGAAAGGGGAGCTGCCTGCCAGTCGAAGTCAGCAGTATATCCGGTATTGGCCGTCACCCAGTCGAGCAATGGTAATTTGTTAATGGGTATATTGTAAGTAAGATTTACCCTGTGGTTATAGAAAGTTGTACGGCCAAAACTTCTGATATTCTGCATAATGGAGTCACGTTTCCATTCCCAGTCGTCGTCATTGCGGTTTATTCGACCCGGCGGTTCATCAATGCGGGCATTGTTTGTTGCTCTAAACTCAAGCTTTAAAGCCCTTGTAATATCATATCTGATATCGTATAACCGATCCCAGGAGAATGTTTTTACATAATTGGGTTCAAGAATGATTTCATAGCTGCTTTTATCACGCATTAAGGATTCGCTATATCCCCGGTCCATTATAGTGCGGAAGGAAACCAACCTGGGCATGTAATTGAAGTTGAAATCTCTTATGATGCGGAATGCATTGCCTGAAAAAGCAGAGATACCCGAGAAAGGTGTTACGTTGTTGGGAGTTGTTTGCCAGTTGTAGCCCAGGGCAGCACGCCATAATTTTTGCTGATCATATTCAATATCAATATTTCTGGCGAATATTTCCTGATATGAATAAGTTATATCAAAATTCTCAATGTCATAAAATCTGTTCCCTGAACCGGGAGTTAGCCGGCTTTTACCCACATTGGTAAAGTTAAAACTTTTTCTTCTTACGTAATCCTGTGCAATGCTTCTTATCGAATCTCTTTCAGCATCGGTTTCATAAGATTCCAGGTCATCCCTGAAAAGGATATCGGGGTTCAACGGATTGTATTGCGGATCAGTAAAAGATTCAGAGAAGCTGAAATGGAAAGGTATCCTTAAACCGAAATCTTCGGGAAAAAATCTCCCTAGTTCCAGGTTAGATGCAACATCGTATGATTTTACGTACTCCTTGCTTCTGTCACTTACCTTTTGTTCAATACTGCCAAAACCGGGTGTACTGGTAAAACCGGCCAGTGTAAGGTTTCCAAGATCAGCCAGTTGTGCATTAACCCTTCCTGATGCTGCCCATCCGCCCTGGTCTTCAAATTCATACAGCCGGAGTTCATTTACCCATATTTCTGCCGATTTGGGCTGGCCATCATCCCTTGGGGTATTAAATGTTCTCCTTGGGTTCCTGATCCCAATCATTATCACTTTCACATTACTCAGGTTTGGGGTACCCACAACCGTCATTTTGTTTTCGCCATCATATTCTATAAAAGGTGTATTAAGTGTAACATTGCTGTTTGACTGGCGCATCTGACTGTTGCGGTTTAATTTAAGATTTGTAAGATTTTCAAGATAAATATCAAAATTATTCTCTTCGGGCCATACAAGTTCCCTAATGGGGCCGGTACCCCATGGCGTCAGCTTCATGGGTACTTCATACTCGTAGTAATTGTTTGTAAAATCAGCACCAAGTCTTATAAAAACGGTCAGGTCGTCATCGCGCAAAGATTGTTCGTCACCAGAAGCTTCAGCATGGGCAAACATCTTTATACGGCGGTATTGCCTCATGTCGAGGTTAGCGGTTTTATAAACAGCTCTTGAATCACCATCTTTCAGGTTCGATATACGCATGGCGAGCGATTGTTCGTTACGCCTTTGCAGTGAAGTTGTTCCCAGATCGGTTTCTCTTTCAATACCCGGGGGTAAAGTATAAGGGATGGGAGAACGTGTGCCGTTTTCCTCAATATTTACTGTAAAAACTTCAAACGATGTATCGGTATTGTCATCGGGCACATACTCACCGGGGGAAGTGAGTGAGCGATCGAAAGTACGCCAGTTACCCCGAACAAGTTCAAGGGTAGCAAACCTCAGGAAAATGGGCTCTTCAAACCCTTTCAGGAACATGCGCATGAAGCGTATCGACTTGAAGTCCTGGATATTGTTTACAGCCTGCCGGTTGGGGTCGCGAAGCGGAATTTTAAACTGATACCATTTAACGACATCATTCTCACCGTTTTTTAATGTTACACGGGCTTCCATCACATCGGTAATATAGTTTTTACCCACTTCCATATCTTCGGGGCGCAAACTTACACGGTACTGGAAATAACGTTCAGCTTCATTAAGCGTTCCGTCAAGATTGATATCTTCCGTATTGGGAAGATTTGTGGCTTGTGTGGGATAAGGTTCGGGTGATTGCGCATCTGTTGCACTATTACCTTCAAGCCCGTTAAATCTTTTATAACGGTCACGAATGCTTACTTCGTTCTGATCCAGTTCGGTGCCTCTGAAATACTGGAAATTGTCGGCTGACGGATCATCCAATGCCTGTTGATAGGCTTCTGATGCAGTTCCGTATTCCTGGGCAATGGTATTGAGAAAGTCTGAAAAGAATGATCTTTCATCTTCACTGCTTAACCCGTCAAGTCCAACATCCTGAAACTCACGGGCAGTGGGATCATTGTCAAACGAGTTTACGATAGCCTGGATATTTGGAACCCTCCCCCATATGGTAGTGTCGACAGCAACTACTTCTTCGGAGGTAGGTAAACCGTTTTCAAATGCTTTTCTGCCATCGCGCAATACATCCTCCGAAACATCTCCCAGGTTGAAGTATAAATCTCCTCCAGCATGATCTTCGTCATAAATAAAAGGATCGAGCATCCAGAATTCAATATACTCAATGTTATTAGATTCGAAATCAGTATTTTGCATAGCTCTCTGTATACCACCCCATCGGGTTTCAGGATCAATAAGTTTACCATCCTGCCCCAAGCCACTGCTAAATGCATCGGCGCGTGCAGTATAGTTATACATTCCGCGTTCACTGGGATAAAAAGCAAGATTCAAAACCCGAATGGCAGAGGGTATGCCTGTAGGGTTATCTTTATTTGGCCAGATCTCGTTTTCACGTACTTCTCTTACATAGTGATCTGATTGCTGATCAGGATCGTTTCTTATGTGAGAAGGTGTAAGATTATTATTATCCCAGAACAGGCGGTCGATAATGTACCATGCCAGTCGGGCATTGTTATATCGAAATGCCAGTCCTGTAGCCGGAGCCCCTTCAGGAAACATACCGGGTTGAGTCTGGTGTTGGGGGGTGCTGGCAATATGCCAGGAGTGCACATTTTTCAAATCAATGGATGATTTGCTCCCCTCAAAGTCATCAATATATGCTGTTCCGGCACTGCCAATAAGTCTTGAATGACCCGGAATCAGGTGAGCAAATTCTCCAATAAAGGTTATGCGTGATGTGGCTGTTGAGGAATAAAAGGGTAGTCGATCCAACATTCTCGTAATAAAGCGCGATTCAGTCTGATATGTTGTATGAAGCCCCCAAATGGTATTGGCAATGGGTTCATCACCATAATTTACTTTTTGTGTAAGAGGTCTTTCTGAAAGCCGCATTATGGTACCCCCGATCCGTAAATTGTCATTTACCTGGTGATCTACATGGGTACCCATAAGGGTTCTTGTTTGAATATTGAACAGGCTGGAGCTTTCAAGTGATATCCGGATGGGTGTTCCTGAATTTAATATTCCCTCATTTATTATTCTTACCCGGCCAAGGGTATAATCAACGGTATAATCCTGATTTTCGGTAAGCGGTACTCCACCTGCAGTAACTACTACCGATCCTTGTGGAATATTGATTGCATTGAGTGGTATCTCTGAACCGGATGCCGATTTATACCGCCCCTCAATTAAATACCGGTTTTGTTCGGGAAACTGCTGGGCTCTGTATTTTGTAGTGGTATAAAGGGAGTCGAAAGCATATTTATCGCCCAGTTCAGGGTCAACAAGCATTTTTCGCAGGTGCGATCCGAAGGGTTCAACCACCGGAAAATAAACCCGTCCGTTTGATGATTGAATAGTACCACCTTGTGTAGCGGCATTGTCAATAAAATCGAAAACACCATCAGGTACCGGGTCAAATTGTGTGTTGAGCCTGTCGAGGCCAAAAACCCTTATCAGCGGCATACCTTCTACAGGTCCCTCATTGAAAAAGCCAATAGGTACCCCCAACTCCTTGTCTTCATAAAGTATGTTTAGTCTGAAATCCTGACGGTTAATCTGGAAAGCCCCGATATTATAAACATTTTTCATCATAAGATCCCAGAGAGGGTGACGGGTATCTATAGCCGTGCTCTTAAGCAGTTTAACAATGAGCGAGTTGGGGGCTGCAATATCATTTGAGAACTCTCCTACGCGATATGCAGTAGTATCGCCAATGATTGTGTATTCAAATGCTACACCCAGTACATGATCAGGGCTGACAGACTGATTTAATGAGATAAAACCCAGTCTGGGGTTAAACGTATATTCGTTTTCTCTTAATCGGCGCGCATTTTCAATATTTTCATAGTCTGTACCGGCAGAAAACCCTTCGGGTCGCTGGCTCAGATAGCTGTTCACCTGTGAAATATCGCGAATGGGAGTACCCTGCATCAGGGTATACAGATCATTGGAAAAGTTTGATGGAGCTTTCACCTGGCTGCCACCCAATGCAGGATTATGTGGATCGGCCTCAGCAAGATCGGAAAAAGCAACAATATTGCGGTTGTCTTCATCAGCAGCACCAATATTGGTGATCCATACCTCAATCTTGTTAATTATTACGTTTGAACTTATGATGGGAAGAGTTGCAAGAGCTTCATCATAATTATCACGAAAATACTGAGCAAGAAAGTAGTGCCTGTTTTCTTCGTATTCATCAGCCTTGAATTCATATTCAGTAGTTTGTGCACCCCCTTGCACCTCTATGCTTTTCGATTCGGTTCTTTGTTGCGAAAAAACACTTGTTACGGTAGTATTTCCGAAACGGAGCTGGGTTTTAAACCCAAACAATCCCTGATTACCCGAAATGAGTGTACCTGGCAGGGGCAGAGTAACATCTCCGGCTTCAACCAGTTGCAATATTTCATCTTCATCACCCCGGTATTCAAGTTTCATCTTGTTTTCAAAATCAAAACTGGCTTCCGTATTGTAATTGCTCTGGATTTCAATTTTTTCACCTATCTGAGCCTGAACCGAAAGCTGTATCTTTTGCTGGAAATCGAAGTTGGTGGTTTGTCGCCTTCGTTCATCAAGGTTGGGATCTTCCCTGCGGTTGGAAAGCACCCCGAAGATCAGCTCTGCTGAGCCGGTAGGTCTTATATCAATGGTGCTCCCACCAAAAATCCTGTCAAACACCTCACCACCCACATAAATCTGGGGTATAATGCCATCCTGTCGTTCAAATGCCTGGGGTTCCGATTTTTGCTTCCAGTATTCGCGCAGGCTCTTGTCCATATCATAATTCAGGTAATCATCAAAACTTATGTAGCGCGGTCTTCCAATCATATGATCGCCCATCATCCTTACCTTGTAGTAACGGTTGGTTTCGGGATCGTAAAAAATCTGTGTGGTAATATTATCAGGGTCATTTAACAGAAATGGGGGTGAAGGGGGATCATCAAAAAAGTAATCATCGGGACTGGCACCCGTTGGTGGAACCGCTAAAACAGGCTGTTCGGTTGTATCAGGAATAAGTGAAAACTGTTCAACAGAATTCTTGTAATAGTTGTCAGCTGTATATAAGCCGGTACCTGAAGTATAAAAGACCAGGGCAAAAAATAAAAACAAAAAAGCCGTGTATGTTTTTAGTGGTTGAAGTGAATTTGGCACCAATGTCTTGTTTTAAAAAAAGTACTTTATGAAAATGTGTTCTTAAGAATACTTTAATGCTTCCTTAATCAGTTGTTCGACACTTAAACTGCTGCCTGCATTTTTCTTAAGGATCTGGTTGATAATTTTCTGTGCTGCCGCTTTGTTATAACCGAGCATTACTAATGCTGTTAACGCTTCCTCCCTTAATGTATTGTTTGACTGGAGTAAATTTTCTTGCGCCGTAAACCCTTCTTTTTCGAGTTTATCTTTCAGATCTACAACAATTCGCTGGGCTGATTTGCCACCAATACCTTTAACAGATTGTAAAGCACCAACGTTGTTGTTTACAATTGCCTGGTTAACTTCATCAACAGTAAGTGATGAAAGTATCATGCGCGCAGTATTGGGCCCTACTCCGCTAACAGAAATAAGATGGGTGAACAAATTCTTTTCATCGGCCTTCCAAAAACCATACAAGGTATGGGCATCTTCTCTGATTATGAGATATGTATGAAGCTTTACCTTGCCCGAATCAGGAAGTTTTGAAAAAGTATTAAGTGAAATATGAATCATATACCCTACACCACTGCAATTAAGCATTGCATAGGTAGGGTTTTTCTCAACCAGTTCTCCTTCAATAAAAGCAATCATAGGCCGGGTATATTTTTAACCGGCAAATTTAATAAATTAATCCAAGTGAAAATCAGTTAATATACTGATGTTTTGCTTTATAATCTTACCTTTCTTATGGCCGTTTCCAGAGACTCCTGAAGAATTTTTGCAGGAGGTTCTTCAATGAGATCATTTTCCTGCATAAATTTTGTGATTTTCCGGGTGTGCATAATATCATGATAGGCCTTGTCATAAGCTTCCTGCCATGTCATTTTAATCCTTGCAACTCCATCTTTTATAGCCTGCATTGCCACGTCGGCTGCTTCATGCGGGAAAACTTCCGTTTCATTCATGTTGGCAATGATATTTTCAGTGTGTATCCCCCTCTTCTCAGAATAATCGGCAATAGATTTTGCTGCCGCAATGGCCATTTCATCGGTTATTTTGCGAGCCCGAACCAGCAAGGCGCCTTTCAGAATTCCGGGAAAACCTACCGAGTTATTCACCTGATTAGGAAAATCTCCTCTTCCTGTTGCCACGATATAGGCACCTGCTTCTTTGGCTGAGAAAGGATAAATTTCAGGAACCGGGTTTGCGCAAACAAATACAATGGGCTTGGTACCCATCATTTGTATCCAGTTTTGCTTTACCAGGTCAGGGCCTGGAGTAGATAATGAAAGTAACACATCAGCACCTTTCATGGCTTCTTCCATAGAAGCAATCTGTTTAGGGTTGGTTGTCTGACAAAGTTCCCATTTGCGGTAAAACCGCGGGTCGGTTTCTATGTCCTTACGGCCTTTATGCAATGCTCCTTTGGAATCGAACATAATAGCTTTGGCCGGATCGCCACCTGCATGGTTAACAATACGTGCTATAGTAGTATTGGAAGCTCCTGCACCCAGGTAAACAATTTTTACATCTTCAAGTTTCTTGTTAACGAGTTTCAGGGCATTAAGAAGTCCTGCCAATGTAACACATGCAGTGCCCTGGGCATCATCGTGCCATACAGGGATGTCGCATTCTTCTCTTAATACATCTAGCACCCTGTAGCAATTGGGTTGTGAAATATCTTCCAGGTTGATGGCCCCGAAACTGGGTTGTACCATTTTTACAAATTCAATGATCTTTTCTGCATCGTTTTCACCCTTGCTGTTTCGGCTATCAACGCAAAGTGCCAGAGCGTCGATACCGCCCAGGTACTTCATAAGAAAAGCTTTGCCTTCCATTACGCCAAGTCCACCGGGAGGTGTGCAGTTGCCATCTCCCAATACCCGGGTTGAATCACTCACCACAGCCACAAGGTTACTTCGGTTTGACAAGTCATAAGAGCTGTTGTTGTCATCGCGTATGTGCGTGCTTATGCGCGATACCCCGGGAGTGTACCAGGCGTTGAACCAGTTGAAGCCATAAACCGGGGCTTTGGGCAGGGTTTGCATTTTGCCCTTGTAGAATTCGTGCATTTTTAATGCAAATACTTTGTAAAATAGTGTTTTGGCGCATGCTTTCTCATAGGGGGTAAAGTCATCAGGAAAGCATTCTTCGAAATTGTCCAAAGATAAATTAAGTCTCTTCATGGGAATAAGTTTTGGTTTGGTGACGGTAAAGATACCAAAAAAGATATGGAGTAAAAGTAAATTCCGGAATAATTTACTTTTTCTCCATAAAAACTTTATCCTGAAGGCAGATTTATTGATTTTCAGGTATTTTTACCTTCAAAACATCAAACTAATTCAGTTCAATAATCTGGAAAAGATCATCCAGCTGTGGTGTAAGAATGATTTCTGTTCTTCTGTTTTTTTGGCGGGCCTGTGGGGTTTCAGCCGGATCTATAGGCATATACTCTCCACGGCCGGCAGCAGTGAGTCTTTGTGGGTCAATATTGCTGTTTTGAAGCAGTATTCTCACAATAGCAGTTGCCCTTAATACACTCAGATCCCAGTTGTCTCTGATGGCACTTCCCGGGCGCAAGGGCACATCATCGGTATGGCCTTCTATCAGTACATTGATCTCAGGGTTATTTGCCAATACTGTGGCAAGCTGTCGCAATGCATTTACACCTCTTGAATCCACACTGGTGCTGCCTGAAGCAAAAAGAAGACTTTCTTCCAGTGAAACGTAAACTTTGCCTTTTTTGATTTCAACAGTAAGGCCTTGTCCTTCAAAACCAAGCAGGGCATTGGAAACGGTTCTGCGAAGTGCCTGAACGGTTGAATCCTGCCTGGCAAGAATATTTTCCAGTTCTGTAACTCTTTGTTCCTTTTGCTCAAGCTCACTCATCAGCTGGTTCAGGTTCCTTTCCTTCTCATCCATTTGTGCACTGGCTCTGCGCAATTCATCTTCTCTGCGCTGCAGATCTTCCTGCGTTTCTTTTAACCTGCGTAAAATTCGGTTGGCTTCAATTTCCTGGCCCTCCATCAGTTTTTGATTCTGATCAAGCAGGTTCTCATAGGTTTCAAGTAACCTGTCGTAGTTTCTTTCAAGCCTGCGGTTGATGCGGCCGATTTCGGTGGTGTCTTTTCTCAACTGTTCAACACGCTCCTGCAGGTTATCTCTTGAACGAAGCAGTTCGTTATTGAGCGTGATAAGCTCTTCATTTTCAACCCTTAATTGGTTGTTTTGGTTCTCGCAGTTTTGTCTTCTCTCCAGAAGGTCTTCATATTTACGGGCGGGTACACAACCGGTTATGCCGATAAGAGTAAGAATTCCCAGGTAAATAATTGTTTTTCTTGTAGCTTTCATCTTGTTGATTGGTTATTTTATGGTTATAAATGAGATCATGTGAAATGGTTGGAAAATTTGGGGGTAAAAATAATTCTTTTTTGTATGAATAAAGAAATTCAATAATTGCTTTTTGAAATATATTGGCAAACCTACAAATATTTTTGTTTTTGGTAGTTTTTACAGAAAAATATGTCTTCTTATTAACAAAAAACCCCCTGAAAAGCCTTTCCAGGGGGTTTTTTTAAGACAATGATTTTAAAATTACCTTACCATAACCTTTCCATTTACTGACTGATTACCCGAAAAAACAGAGTAAAAATAGATTCCTGATCCGGCTTTTGCACCGTTGGATAAAGTTCCATCCCAGAAAAACTCATTCTGTCGCGGACCAAAAGCATTGGTTTTTTCAAAAACCGTTTGACCCTGCACATTTACAATGCGGATGTGATAATCTTCCTTTGCATTGAAACTGAAATTAAATCCGGTTTCTGACGGGTTGGGATAAACGTTGATCTGAGTATTCTCAAGCAGACTTTCTTGCTCACTGGAGAGAGATATGCCGTGATCGGGGAACTCAACTGTTGAATACAGCCTGAATTCACCGGGCTGGAGCGTAATGCCGGCATTTACGTCACTTACTTCCATCTGATCTCTTGAGAAAAATTCATGCCATGTTCCGGTTTGCTGGAAGTTTGGATTTATGTCGATGGGATCAATGCCAAAGTTACCGATAACAGCAACATTATTGCTTTCATGGTTAAGATGAATGGTTTTACCTGCACCGCCCAGGGAAAGAGAATAATCTTCTGTACGGAAAACGTCATGTTCAGTTTTCAGATTGATAAGCATGGCAAATATGTCGAAGTTTCTTTTCCTTTGCCAGTCGTCGTAGTAATCCCACCTGACAGGTTTCGGATCGGTTCTGCACTTACCAGGGTCATCATCATCAATATTTGCCGGGATTGGATCTACATCGGGGTCATTTCCGCAATGATTAATCGAATAGTCGTAGCCCAGTTCACCAAATTGCCATATCATTTTCGGGCCGGGAATGGTAAAGAAGAAGGTTGCTGCAAGCTGGGTTCTGCGCAGGGCAGTACCCATTTGTTTGATGTTATGGTTGGGGTTATTAATATTGCCAAACATCTGATTTTTATACATTATTCGCTCTTCATCATGGCTTTCCATATATCCTACCAGGTGTGGTTCATTCCAGCCTCTTTGCTGATATGAGATTGATTCGAAGTTGCTTTCGTTGAGCCAGCCCATGGATGCTTCCTGGTATTGATGGGTAATATTACCCCAAAGCATCATACCGTAATCGGCCAGTTCTTTCTCTTCGTTATTGGCTGTAAAGTGCTCAAGGATAACATAAGCGTTTGGATTTGCCTCCCAAACCTGATCAGCAATGCGCTTAAGGTTAGCTATGCGGGCAGCATCATAATTCCATCCATTACCACCGGTTTGCACATTTGTAAATCCTTTTGTGAAATCAAAGCGGTATCCGTCAATATTAAATTCGGTTAGCCAGTATTGAACAATGCGTTTAAAGTATTCATGGGTATACTCACTTTCCTGGTCAAACGTTTGAAACCAGCACCAGGGTTCAGTCGGACATGTTTCGAGATACCATGGGTTTTCAGGAGAAGGGCGGTTAAGATTGTTATCATAATACATCTGAACCAGGGGTGAAGGGTCATCGGTATGATTGAGTACAATATCTAACACAACGGCCATACCGCGCGCGTGAGCAGCATCAATAAATCTTTTGTAATCTTCACGGGTGCCGTATGCTTTATCAGTGGCAAAATAGGTCATTGGGTTGTACCCCCATGAGTTATTTCCTCCAAACTGATTGATGGGCATGAGCTCAATTACGTTTACACCCAGTCGCTGCAAATAATCCAGAGAGTCCATAACAGTTTTTATGGCGGATGTTTCAACGAAATCACGAACATGAAGTTCATATACTACCATGTCTTCCTTTGCGGGAGGGGTAAAATCTGTAATTTCCCACTCATAGTGTGTTCTCCCCGGGTGTATTATACTGACCAGGCCATTGGTTTTATCATGTGGGTAGGGTTTCAGATCGGGATAGTTAAAATCATCAATCCAATGGTCGTTCCATGGATCAAGTATTTTGTGCGTATAAGGATCTGCGATCCTGAGTTCATTATCGATAAAATACTGGAAACCATACTCTGTGTCTGGGGTGAGATCAGAAAGGGTGATCCAGAAGTGTGTTCCATCGGGGGTCACATTCATATAATACTCTTCGGTTATCATCCAGTCGTTGAAGTCACCGATAAGAAAAACGTAATCTTTCAGTGCTGGCGGATCATGCAATACCAGGGTAACTGTAGAATCATCAATGTAATTGATGCCGGGAATAACATCATCGGGAAGTTCTGCCACTGTCGGTTCCGGCCTTACAAAGAGATAGCTTTCATCTTCAACGGTTTCATCTCCATCAGTGGCAGTTGCAGATATCCACCATGTACCAAAGGCATATTCACTGGTATCAAAAGTATATGTGATCTGGCTGTTCGTTGTACTGGCCACTTCTCCATCATTGATGAATAATTTAAGCTCCTGCGATTCAATGGCTGCAGCAAGAATTTCAATTACATCTCCATCTTCTATTATGGGTTGTCCTTTTGGGGGATTAATGATGGCAACATTTAGTGC
>SLOJ01000242.1 GCA_007132585.1 Bacteroidales bacterium
CAGGAAAATGCCTATCGCAACGAATTTAATTTTTTTCAGAGCAGTCAGCCCTGGTATCCAACTTCAATAATAGGTCTGAGTCTTAATATCCCGATTTTCTCAAGCGGATTACGCCGGTCAAGGGTTCAGCAGGCGCGCCTTGAACTTGAAAAGGCTCAGAATAATACACGGCAGATTGAGCAATCATTACGCCTGCAAAAGCAGGAAGCTTGGTCAGGTATGCAAACTGCCATGGAACAATATAGCAGTGAAAAAGAAAATCTTGAACTGGCAGAAAGAATACTTTCGCGCACCCGTATCATGTTTCGCGAAGGACTGGCATCAAGCCTTGAATTAACACAGGCAAGCGACCAGTTTCTTTCAACCCAGTCGAATTACATCAATGCCATGTTTGAACTCCTTAACGCAAAAAACAAGCTTGACAAGGCCCTTGGCCGTATATAAAAATCTGACATTCAAAAATCTTATAAAATAATAATCCCGGATCATGAAAAAGTTAATTGTGAAAAATCAAAAAACCAGCTCAGCAATAAAAGTTAGAATTCCAAAAATTTTGAGTCTCTCTGCATTTATTATGGCAGCGATCTTCATTACCGCCTGCAATAACAATGAAAATGAAAATGGCGATGTACAATCCATAAGGCAGCAGATCAGTGAATATAACCAGCAGATTGTTGAAATGAGTCAGAAAGTTTCCGAATTGGAGAGAAAGCTTGAAGAATTGGGCGAAGTACCTCAGAATCGTATTCGTACTCCGGTAACAGTTACCGAAATTACTCCGCAACCCTTTGATCATTATTTTAAGGTTAATGCAAGTGTGGAAGCCATTCAGGAAGCCATGATCAGCCCTGAAATCAATGGGCAAATCAGGGAAATTTCGGTAAGAAAAGGCGAAAGAGTAAGAAGTGGTCAGATACTTGCCAGGCTCAATACCTCTGTGATAGAGAATAACATAGCCGAAGTAAAAACATCGCTGCAACTGGCACAAACAGTTTACAACCGCCAGAAAAGCCTTTGGGAACAGGAGATCGGAAGTGAGATCCAATATCTTGAGGCCAGAAACAATTACGAAAGTCTTCAATCGCGCCTGAAAAGCCTGGAGTCGCAACTCGATATGGCCATCATGCGGGCTCCCTTTGATGGAGTAATTGATGAGATTTTTGCCAAGGAAGGAGAACTAGCCATGCCGGGAAGTATGGTTATGCAAATACTCAACTTAAGGAACCTTTATATTAATGCCGATGTTTCTGAATCTTTTCTGCCCTTGATCGACCCATCAGACAAAGTAATTCTGAGGTTCTCAGCATATCCTGACTATGAAGAGGAAGTACCCGTTCATCGTATGGGAAATGTTATTAATCCTGAAAACCGGACTTTCAGATTACAGCTTCGCATCAACAATCTCGAAGAAAAGTTCAAACCTAATATGGTGGCAACCATGAGCATAAAATCCTATACTGCTGATGATGCACTGGTGGTGCCATCTATTCTGATAAAACAGGATACCCAGGGGCATTACCTGTATGTAGCTGATGAAAATGACGAAGGCGACCTGATTGCTCAAAAGGTATATATTGAAAGAGGTCTTTCGGGCGAAGGCAGAACCATGATCAAGTCTGGAGTAAAGGAAGGCGATCTTCTTATTAACCAGGGGCACAACAGGATTAATGATGGGGCGCTTGTAGCGATATCCGAAGAACGATCACTGGCAAAAAACAACTGATCTGAGAAATAAAAAAGTGCAAATAAGAAAAATCTTTCTATTGTAATCTGAACATTGAGACAATGAGCGAAAATATATCCAAAAAAAGTATTGTCCGTGAGTTTAAACTCACAACCATTGCGCTGAAAAATAAGAATACCATTTTCCTTATAACATTCCTTTTTGCGTTATTTGGCGGTATAACCTACCGTGCCTTGCCCAAAGAATTATTCCCGGAAGTAGTGATCCCAACCGTGATGGTTCAAACCATTTATCCCGGCAACCCGCCTGTTGATATGGAGAACCTTATTACGCGTCCGCTGGAAAATGAAATAAATACAATTACAGGCATCAAAAAACTATCATCTTCCTCAACCCAGGACAACTCAAATATATTTGTAGAATTCCAAACCGATGTTGATATCAAGGTAGCATTGCAGGATGTAAAAGACGCTGTTGACAGGGTAAAGGGCGATCTGCCTACAGACCTTCCGGCTGATCCTGTGGTGTTGGATATTGATTTCTCTGAATTTCCCATTATCAATGTAAACCTTTCAGGAGATTTTTCTATCAATGAACTGAAACGCTTTGCCGACTTCCTGGAAGAAGAAATTGAAGCCATAACTGAGATTTCCAAAGTTGATATAACAGGAATTGATGACCGGGAAATTCAGATAAATGTTGACCCCATGCGCCTTGATGCGCTGGAATTAAGCTTTCAGGACATTGAAAACGCCATTATGCAGGAGAACATCTCCATGTCGGGCGGGTCGTTGCTTTTTGAAGACAATACGCGTTGGGCCATACGAACCGACGGGGAGTTCAGGGATGTGCGTGAACTTGAAGATATCATCGTAAAACAAGAAGGTGGCCATATCGTTTATTTGCGCGATATTGCCGAAATTGAAGATACGTATGCTTACCCGGCCAGTTTTGCCCGACTGGATGACCAACCGGTTGTTTCATTGCAGGTTGTGAAGAAAGCCGGGGAAAACCTGCTATCAGCTACCGATAAGATTTTTTATGCCCTTGACGATGCGCGGAAAACCGGCAATATCCCTGATGATCTTACCATAACCATAACCAACGACCAGTCGGAGGAAATACGCAACCAGCTGAGTAATCTGGAAAACAGTGTTATCCTGGCCGTAATACTTGTTATCCTGGTATTGTATTTCTTCCTGGGTTTAAAAAATGCCCTTTTTGTAGGAATTGCCATCCCCATGTCAATGCTCATCTCATTCATGGTTTTTGGTATTGCAGATATCCAGATCAACATGATCGTTTTGTTTTCTCTCATACTTGCACTCGGATTGCTCGTTGATAATGCTATTGTTGCAGTAGATAATATTTACCGGTATGTTGAACGTGGATATCCTGTTTATGAGTCAGCAAAACGCGCCATTGGCGAAATAGCCTGGCCCATCATTACTTCAACTGCCACGACCCTTTCAGCATTCTTACCTCTGGCTTTCTGGAGCGGGATTGTGGGAGAGTTTATGAAATATCTTCCTATCACACTTATTATTGTCCTTTCTTCATCTCTATTTGTGGCGCTGGTGATCATACCGGTTTTTTCTGAAACATTCTTCAGCGACAAGGAAAACGAAGATTCCGGCAAAAAGAAGGTTATAAACCGTAGAAAACGAAACATCAACCGCTTGCTTTTATCAGTAAGTCTTGCGGTGATAGGATTACTCCTGCATTTTGCCGGTTTTACACTTTGGGGTAACATTTTCATCCTTATTGCCATAATTATTGCTTTGGGATATTTTGTATTCCGCAAAATGGCTGAATTCTTCCAGAAGAAGCTATTACCGTTTAATGAACAGCTTTACTCCCGTACATTAAGGTTTGCTCTCAGAGGAAAAAGACCCTACTTTTTTGTGGCCGGTACTATAGTATTTCTGATGATATCATTGACATTTTTTGTGTTAAGAAGCCCCAATGTGCTCTTTTTCCCCGACAATGAACCCAAATACATCAATATTATTGCCGAATTACCTATTGGCACTGACATTAAAGAAACTGACCGTCAGATACGTATCATTGAAGAACATGTGGAAGATATCATTGAACCCTACCGCCACATTGTGAAATCAGTTTTAACAACCGTTGGACGCGGAGCAGTGGGAGAAATGGAAATGGCTTCGGGCGATACACCCAACCGGGGCCGTATTACAGTAACATTTATTGAATACGAGAACCGTACCGGGTTAAATACCAATGAAATCATGGCCGAAATAAGCGATGAACTCATCAATACTTATCCGGGCGTGGAGTTCAGTATTTCAAAAAACATGATGGGACCGCCCACCGGTGCAGCCATCAACCTGGAAATATCAGGACGCGATTTTGACAGGCTTATTGCTATTACAGAAGAAGTGCAGCAAAAAATAGAGAGCTCCGGTATTGAGGGTATCGAAGGCCTTCGAATGGATCTTGATGTAGATAAGCCTGAGATCATTGTAAGAATCGATCGCGATATGGCCCGCAGGTTTGGTTTATCAACTTATTCCATTGCCAATACCATTCGTATTGCACTTTTCGGACTTGAGGTTTCCAACTTCAAAATCGGTGAAGAGGAATTTCCCATTCAG
>SLOJ01000061.1 GCA_007132585.1 Bacteroidales bacterium
CCGTATTTTTTCTCAAATTTATCTTTATACTGGTTACGAATACTGATGACCGCCGACATATCAACCTCATTGAAGGTGGTAAGCATGGCAGTTTCATTTTTCACTGCAACCAGGCGTTCGGCTATTTTCCGGCGAAGTGTGGTCATTTTAACTTTTTCACTCTCACGGCTACCTTCCCATGCAGTGACCGTTTCCAAACTTTCTGTGCCTGTATTCTCTTCTTTTTTAACCTGGATTGCAATAGCCTGCAAAATATCTTTTCGCGTAATTCTTTTGTTATTGGGATTTTGCAGAACCTTTTCCGCATCAACATCAAGCTCATCGAGCAATTTTTTAGCTTGCGGACTAAAAGTAATACTCTCAGCAGGGATGGATTTATCTTGTTCTTTTTTATCTTTCTCTTCGGTATCCTTCTCTTCAGGCTTTCCATTAACACTCTTGCCAGTCTTTGTTTCTTTCTCTTCTTTCGCAGGAGTATCCTTAACTTCAGCTTTCTTTTCTTTTTTAACCGAATTATCTATTTGTCCGATTACCTTTCCCGGTTCTATGGTGCTGCCCTCTTCAATAATAATTTTTACTACACCATCATCATCGGCGTTTATTGTAATAGTAGCTTTATCGGAATCAATTTCGGCAATTTCCTGATCTTTTTCCACATAATCACCATCTTCAATGAGCCATTTGGCCAGTTCAACCTGGGTTATGGATTCTCCTGCTTCCGGAACTCTTATATCAATCATTTTTTGTTAGGTTATTTGGTTAATGTGTTATAGGTTATCGCAGCGAAGCGAAGATCCCGAGAGCTGAAAGCGATTCGGGATTGGTATATTAGTTTACAAACCCTAATTCCTAATTAATAAATTTCTACATCGTATTGAATTGATTCAGGTGGCTGATGCAAAGTTGTTTGCATTCGCGGCATACATTCTCACAATTACAATCTTCAAAAGCTTTCTCGATGATCTTATTTTGCTGAATTGTGTGAAACTTACTTGATCCGCTGGCGGGGCTTCCGCTGGGGGGCCGGGCAATAACACCGGGATTGAGAAAATCAAGAAAGTCCTGGATGAAATACCATGCACCCATATTCTTAGGTTCTTCCTGCACCCATAACCAACGTGTTGCTTTTTTGTATTTTTCTTTTAATTTTTTGAGTTCCTTCTCGGGTACCGGGTATAACTGTTCAAGCCTTATTATGGCGGTGTTACTGTATTCTTTGCCTTCCTGATGTTCTTTCAGTTCGTAAAACACTTTCCCGGAGCAAATCACTACACGATCAATTTGTTCAGGTCTGGCATCTTTATCATCAATTACGGGTTGGAAGCTGCCCCTGGCAAGTTCATCAAGCGTAGAAGTACATTTTGGGTGGCGAAGTAAACTCTTGGGGCTAAAAATTACCAGGGGTTTCCGGTAGTGGCGCTTCATCTGCCTGCGCAAAACATGATAAAAATTTGCCGGAGTAGTACAGTTGACTATCTGCATATTATTTTCGGCACATGAGGAAAGAAATCTTTCCATGCGGGCGCTGGAATGTTCAGGCCCCTGTCCTTCAAATCCATGAGGTAACAGCATTACCAAACCGTTCATTACCCTCCATTTATCTTCGGCACTGCTGATAAACTGGTCGATAATGATTTGTGCGCCATTAACAAAATCACCAAACTGAGCTTCCCATATCACCAGGCTTTGCGGACTGGCCATTGCATAACCGTATTCAAACCCAACTACACCATATTCCGACAGCAATGAATTGTATATTTCAAAAGGAGACTGATCTTCAGATATATGATTCAGCGGCGAATAACCTTCGGCAGTATCCTCTGTAAGCAGCACGGCGTGCCTGTGCGAAAATGTTCCTCTTACAACATCCTGTCCTGAAATTCTTACGTGTGTGCCTTCATGCACAAGGCTGGCATAAGCCAGTAATTCACCCATTGCCCAGTCGAGCTTACTGCCTTCTTCAATCATCTTCCGCCTCCCCTCCATTAGCCTGATGGTTTTTCTGTAGAAAGTTTTATCACCGGGAAGTTCAGTGATCTTTCTGCCCAGAAACAGAAGCGTTTCTTTATCCATTCGCGTGTCAGCCCCATTATGGATTTCAAGGGCATCAGGTTTAAGAAAACCTTTCCAGGTATTTTCAAGAAAAGGATCTATGTTGCCCTTTTCTATTTTTTTGGCTTTGGCAAGTTCCTTATCCAGTATTTCATTAAAGGTATCCCGCAGTCCTCTGGCATAATCGTGGCTGATCACCCCCTCCTGAATAAGTTTTTCAATGTAGAGAGTAGCCGGATCAGGATGTTTCTCAATTATTTTATACAATATAGGTTGCGTAAAGCGCGGCTCATCACTTTCGTTATGTCCGTATTTCCTGTAAGAAAGCAGATCAATAAAGACGTCGCGCTGAAATTTTTGCCGGAATTGCATTGCCAGTTTTATGGTATAAACAACCGCTTCCACATCATCGCCATTCACGTGAAAAACAGGTGATTGAATTGTTTTTGCCACATCGGTACAGTAGGTACTGCTTCTGCCATCCAGGTAATTGGTTGTAAAACCCAGTTGATTATTAATTACCAGGTGTATGGTTCCGCCTGTTTTATAAGCAGGCAATTGCGACATTTGCACTACTTCATACACAATACCCTGCGCTGCAATGGATGCATCGCCATGTATAAGGATGGGGGCAACCTGCAAAAGGTCCCTGTTATATTTTTGATCGGCTTTTGCCCTGGAGATTCCTTCCACAACAGGATTTACTGCTTCAAGGTGGCTGGGATTGGGTGAAATGTTTACATTGATCTTTTTCCCCTGAGTTGTTTCAGTTTCCAGAGTACAGCCCAGATGGTATTTAACATCTCCCAGCAAGGTTTCATCCTCGTAGGCCATACCTTCAAATTCGCTGAAAATTTTATTGTAAGCCTTATGTAAAATGTTGGCAAGTACATTAAGTCTTCCACGATGCGCCATACCAATAATGAATTCTTTTATACCAGATTCTGCGCCCAGTTCAATTACAGCATCAAGTGCAGGTATTAGCGTTTCTCCACCTTCCAGTGAAAAACGTTTTTGCCCGGGAAATCTTTTTCTGATAAAATGTTCAAAGCCTACAGCCTCTGTGAGTTTTTTAAGAATTTGTTTTTTTGTATCGGCGTTAAAATCAGGAGTATTGCGGCTGCTTTCCATTTTGGTTTTCAGCCATTCAACAATCTCAGGTGTGCGTATGTATCTGTATTCAACTCCTACGCTCTGGCAGTAAGTTTGCTGTAAATGCTCAATAATTTTTTTTAAGCTTGCTTTACCTATTCCGATTTCATTTCCAGCCTGAAATTCATGTTTGAGATCTTCATCACTTAGTCCGAAATTCTGATGATCCAATGTAGGCCGATACTGCCGGCGGGTTCTCACCGGATTGGTTTTGGTGAATAAGTGGCCTCGCTGCCGATAAGCGTTGATCAGGTCAATTACTTTGAATTCATTTCTGAAAAGGCGGCTTTCCTTTTCGGAAATATGATTCGAATCAGGATAATGGGTTTGAGAAAATTCAAAGCCACGGAAAAAGTTTTGCCAGTCGGGGCTTACACTTTGCGGGTCCGAAATATATTGCTTGTATAATGATTCAATAGCCTGGGGATCAGCATTACCAAGATATGAGAACTTTTCCATATGTGTTGTTTTCAAAGACTATAGGATGAATGCAAAATTAACATTATTTGTTTGATCAGGTGGCTGTTTTACAATGTTTAACCTAAATAAACAGAATTTGTTTTGTCTTTACTTATGAAGAAAATCAGAATCTGTGTATTTTAATCGATTTTACACTACCAACCAATAAATCATAAATTCTTTTCTGAAAACAGGTAAAAACACCCAATGATTATCTGTAAATATAAATATGAAAATAAAGAAAATATACTGATATCCTGAATTTACATGTACTTAATTTTGTTTTTTGATATTGATTTTAAGCTTCTTGAATATTTTGTGAGACACAAGAAGGACTTTAAATTCGCTTGAAGAGGTAATATATCGTAATAAGCAAAATTAATAGCCATGAAAAGATTTCTATACCTTTTTATTTTTTTTATTCTTATCCAGGGAGAAAACAAATCATTTGCACAAACCGATACGGAGTTTTGGTTTGCGGTGCCGAAAGTTACTGAAGGTCATGATTGGGGTAGAAACAGGTTTTATTTCAGGTTTGCCAATCTTGATCTGGAAAATGAGATAACCATTGCAATGCCCGGTAACCCTATGTTTGTTCCTATTGTGGCCAATCTGGCTCCCA
>SLOJ01000123.1 GCA_007132585.1 Bacteroidales bacterium
CACCTGAACCACAAAGTTTCAGCATCCATTCACCTGAGTAAATACCCTGCTGCCAAAGAGGTTTGATGCTATCAGGGATCATAGGCCGCATATTCTCCAACTGAAACAGAGATAGTTGTGCAAGAAAAGTTTCAAAAAAGAAATTGTCTTTTTTCAATAAGGCTTGCAATACCTGATTATTTAATGCCATGAGCAATTCAGCATTAAACTGCCCGGTTGATACCTGTTGTTTGTACCAGTCTACCAAAGGTTTGGTATTACCCGGACTGCCGGTGTCGATAAGGAAAACTGTATAATGAAACGATTCTGAAAAAAGTGGCAGTTCAGGAAAAATAATCTTCTTTCCTGTTTTTACCCAAAGTGGCTTGGAAAGCAGCGAACTCAAAGGGTCAAGTCCGGATGAACTTCCGTGGAAACTGGATTCCATAAGAGCTAATTGCTCCCTGATGGTTTGTAAAGACTTTTCCTTCAGGCTGTCATTCCAATTAAATCCCCGCGCATACTTAAAGAATACTGCCGCAACCAGGGCACCGCTGCTGCCTGCTCCATAACCCTGGGGGATATTGCTGTTGAAAAACATGCCCTGCTCAAGATCGGTTTTCAGTTTGTCAAGGTCAAGAGAATATTTAAACTTCTGTTCTTTTTGCTGTGTTTCCAGGTAAGAATAAAATTCTTTCAAACTATGGTTGCTCTCAATGGAAGAAAATTCAAGGGGAATATTTTCAGAAGGAAAATCAAAATAACCCGATACCCTTTCAAAAGGAACGGTAAGAGCTTCACCCCCTTCAATGATACTGTATTCGCCCAGCAATAATATTTTACCAAAAAATCTCTTTTGATCAGCAATGTTCATATTCATCGTGAAGTTTTTCGGGTCCGTTCCCTGTATGATCATGAATAAATTCAATATGTGGCACATGAGAATCCTGCAGAATACGCAACACTTCTTCCTTTGCGCTATCGGGGTAAAGAAGATGAATATTGGCTCCCGCATCCAGCGTAAACGCCATAGGGATTCCACCACGTTGCCGTTCTGATCTGAGATAATGCATCCACTCTACGGTATCGCCCGTCCACAGCATCATGCCACCTTCCGATGCAAGCATCAGTGCATGTAAACTAAGAGCTTCATTTTCGGTGATCTTTTGAAAAAGCTTCCAATCGCCTGTTTGCAAGGCATTTATCAGTTCAGCAAAGTTTTTGTTGGCCTGCTCGATACGGCCCCTGCGCCATGGGTGACCCTGCATCAGGGTGTGTCCATCGCGACTGCTGATGGCTTTCGGTGTTTTATTTACCACAATGATGGTATCGTTCAGATTATTAAAATCAGGGTGTAATTCGGGCAGTACCACGGCATATTCATCGGAACCTTCGGGATATACTTCGCTTTTTCCCCAGATTACCCAAGGACCCATAACCGATCGTGATGCGCTGCCTGAGCCCAGCCGGGAGATATTGCTCTGAAGCTGCCTGTTTTTGGTGCTATCATCTCTTACATGCCCATCGATCGCAGACAAGCACATGGCAAGTGTACTCATACCACTGGCCGACGATGCAATTCCGGCAGAATGGGGAAAGTTATTATGGCTTTCTATGCGCAACTGTGTGTAATTCAGCCATGAAAAGAAGTAGGAGATTTTTGTAAACCATCGTTGCAATTTGGCTTCAATCTCCATGGATCTTTTTCCTTCAAAAAATACTTCCACAGAAAAGTCCTGTCCCTTTTTAACTTTGTATTCAACCGTAGTAAAGCTGCGGCATTTATCAAGAGTCATACTGAGCGACGGATTCATGGGAATCTGGTCACCGGGCTCTTTGCCCCAGTATTTTATTATGGCAATATTAGACGGACTGCTATAACTGATTTTTCCCTGAATACACATACTGATATATTTGTTTTTTGGTTTGATATAATTCATTTTAATTTCTGGCTCCAATGGTTCCAATCAGGAAAAAACTTTCTTTTTCACAAAATCTTCCCACAAATATACATCCTGATATCCTTTTTCCCGAAAATACGCTTCAACAAAATCTGCTGGCTGCTGACTCAATGCCATAAAAAAATCTCCTCCCCATGCCCCCAGCGATTTTATCTTTCCCGGAAAGTCTTTGAAATTTTGCCCGATGGGTATCTGCTGAATACGCGCACCCACAAGTATTTCATGTTCTTCAATAATTTTAAACGCCTCTGGCAATGTTGAAACAGCCAGAAAACGATAGATAAGGTTGTTGATATCCAGCCATAAATCACGATTGTAAGAATTTTTTACTGCCACCTTTTTTAAGTGACTCGCTGTGGCCTGTTTCTGTCCGGAATAGATAAACCAGGTATTTTCAGGGAAAGCGTAGTCAAATGGGATATTCCATATTGACGGACCTGAAGAACCATGGCGGTAAAGGATCCAGTTTTCGGCTGTAGTGGTTGCAATATCGGCTCCCGAGCCACCCATTAACTGTTCATTTACCTTATAAGGATTAACCCCGGCAAACCTGCACAAAGATGAGATAGTGGCAGAACTGGTGCCTAGTCCCCATTCCGGGGGGAAATAATTTATAAAATGCAGGCTGCCACCCGTGTTTTTCAGAAAATCAGGCTTTTGTTGCCTGATGTAAAGAATGAGATCTGCAGTCCACTGCGGACTTCCTTCATTCGCTTCCAGCACTTCCAGCGACTCAGCATCCAATATAAAATCAGCAAGTACTTGCTTCTGCCATGTCCATTTCCATGCAATGCGTCCGGGTAAATAATTTTTCACTTCCAGCAATTGTCCTGTTTTCAGCGGCAGGCAAATGGCATCAGCCCCATATAAGACGGCGTATTCACCCATCAGTAACAATTTGCCGTGTGAAAAAAAACTCTGCATTATGATTGGATTAGTTCAACTTGCTTATAAACTCACGCACAGCACTTACGCTTACCGTTTTATCTTTAAAATATTCTTCCACAGCCCGGTGGTGTTCAGGTTTTACATTCAGGGAATTAAGGATATTCTGCAGATGCATTTTCATGTGCCCCTGTTGAATCCCGGTTGTAACAAGTGATGCCATAGCTGCAAAATTATTTGCCAGACCCACAGCTGCTGCAATCTTCATTAGGGTTTTAGCATCGGGACCTCCTAATATCTCCAGTGTTTTTGCAGCCAGCGGATGTAGTTTGGTTAACCCTCCTACAGTACCCAAAGCTAATGGTATTTCAAGGGTAAGAGAAAAAATATTGTCCTGAATATCCACTCTGCTAAGCGCCCGATAGTGACCATCGCGCGAAGCGTAAGCATGGCCGGCAGCTTCTACAGCACGAAAATCATTACCTGTAGCCAGTACCACAGCATCTACACCATTATAAATTCCTTTGTTGTGGGTAACAGCCCTTCCGGTATCATGCCAGGCAATATCGGCAGCCCATTGCATGCGGCTTGCAAATTTTTCAGGATCCATATCCTTTGCCCAGGTAAGTTGATTCAATGGTGTTTCCACCTTCATTTTCACCAGGCTGTCGGGTGTGTAATTGGAAAGGATGGCCATTATAATTTCAACATGCCCTTCACCCACCTTTTCATGTATTAAACCCGGTAATAATCTACCCATTTCTTCCAGCAGTGAATTGATAAAATTGGCTCCCATGCTATCCATGGTTTCAGCTTCAAGGTCAAGTTGATAGTAATTGCCGGGCAGGCCGGGTATTTGTTTAAGATCTGTCCGGGTAATTCCACCTCCCCTTTTCTCCATATTTTGAGTAAGATGTGAAACTCCTTTTCTGATCTCAGATTCAATTTCAATCCAGCGTTCTTTCAATGTATTACCGTTACCACTATAAGTAAAATGTAACTGGCCTTTCTTTCGTGTGCTGATGTGCAGGGTTTGAAAGCCCCCCCTTTGTGCCCAGAATGATGCTGCCTTGGAGGCAGCAGCCACTACCGAACTTTCTTCTATTACCACAGGCACGTGAAAAAGTGTTCCATTGATCATCACATTAGGAACAAGCCCCCATGGAAGATGGTAATTGGATAAAGTATTTTCAGAAAAACTTTCGAATTTATTCTGACCATTTTCATCCGGCATCCTGAAAGATTCCAGAAAAGCTGCCAGATCACCGTCAGACAAATATTCAGCAAGCCACTTTACCTTTTCATCGCGGCTCAGCCTGGAAAAACCTTTTATGGGATTTTGTTCACGCATCTTTGGAGAAATCAAAATTTAAACTTTTCAATCAATTCCCGAAATCCGAAGCACGAAATTCGAAATACGAACCGAGGCTCAGC
>SLOJ01000220.1 GCA_007132585.1 Bacteroidales bacterium
ATAAAACAGAAGGGCAAAAATAAGAAATCCCGGAAACATTATTTATGTTGATCCGGGATTAACTTTTCAAATAATTAAATTACTTACATTTTAATCTTGATCATATTATCAAGTTCATCAAAATGTTTTTTAAAAGTACGATCAGTATCATAAAGATTTCTGACCGTTTTACAGGCATGTAAAACGGTTGCATGATCTTTTTTACCCAGTTTGCTGCCAATGGCTGCCAGAGAATTCTTCGTGTAAGATTTAGAAAAAAACATGGCAAGTTGACGAGCCTGAACAATTTCTCTCTTTCGGGTATTTGAGTTGATCTTTTCAATGGGAATATCGAAATACTCACCCACAACTTTCTGGATATATTCAATGGTAATCTCTCTGGGAGTGCTTTTTACAAACTTTTGAATAATATTATTGGCCAGCTCCAGCGTTATTTCTTTTTTGTTCATGGATGATTGTGCAAGAATAGAAATAAGTGCACCTTCCATTTCCCTGATATTGGATGAAATACTATTGGCTATTAATTCAACAACATTTTGTGGCATCTCAACGCCATCATTGTAGAGTTTCTTTTTCAGTATTGCAATTCTTGTTTCCAGGTCAGGAACCTGAAGATCGGCCGATAAACCCCACTTAAATCTTGAAAGCAAACGTGGCTCAATTCCCTTCATTTCAACCGGGGGCTGATCAGAAGTAATAATAATTTGCTTTCCACTTTGATGTAGTTGATTGAAAATGTGGAAAAATACATCCTGTGTTTTGGGTTTTCCGGCAAGGGAGTGAATATCATCAACAATCAAAACATCAATCATTTGATAAAAATGAATAAAATCATTTTGATTTGAGTTTTTCACCGCATCTATAAACTGATTGGTAAATTGTTCACATGATACATACAAAACCGTTTTATCGGAAAAATTATTTTTCACTTCAATGCCTATTGCATGTGCCAGGTGCGTTTTACCCAGTCCATTGGCACTGTAGAGCAATAAAGGGTTAAAGGCTGTTTTTCCCGGATTTTTTCCCACGGCAATACCTGCACTTCTTGCCAGGCGGTTGCAATCTCCCTGGATAAAGTTATCAAAATTGTAGCTTTCAATAAGTTGCGGGTGAATATTGAGCTTTTTTAGTCCGGGGATAATGAAGGGATTAGGAACGGCCTTACCACTTTCTTTGTTTAAATCTAATGGCATAGTTACCGGGGGATTTTTCAGAGCTTTCTTATTCAAAGTAGGAGCATTTACCGTATATGGCCTGGAATGATTACTATGATTGCTGTCCATTATAATACTGTATTCCAACCTGCCGTCACTGCCAAGTTCTTTTTTGATGGTTTTTTTGAGAAGCTCAATGTAATGCTCCTCAAGCCACTCATAAAAAAACTGGCTTGGAACCTGAATTGTCAAAACTTTGTTGATAAGCCTGACAGGTTTAATGGGTACAAACCAGGTATTATAACTGTTTAGAGTAATATTGTCCTTTATAACACTAAGACATTTTGACCATACATCCAGGTGATTGCTCTCCATTTCTTCTAAAAATTTCTCAGAATTATATTAATTTTCTACAAATATTTTCCTTACTATTTGAAATTCAATAATTAAGACAAAAAAGGATTTCCCCAATACTTTTTAACAAAAATTCAAAAAAAAAAGTTAATAAAAAAATTTTAAAGGTATTGATTTTCTAAAACTTTTGTTGTATTTGATTCGACGAAAATTTCTCCCGAATTTTTCTTAAAGTACAGATCCATGCGGCCTAATCTCACTCCTGCATATCCGGTTTGTCCGATGTGGACAATTTTACCGGATGTGTTTTCTATTTGAGCCGGTGGATCTAATAATGTATGGGTATGTCCGCCTATTATTATATCTGTATATCTTGTTTTTTCAGCTATTATCACATCACTAACCTTTCCTGTATTATATTTATAGCCCAGGTGAGACAGACAAATTACCAGATCGCAAGCCATATCTTCCTTGAGCAGCATTTCCATTCTGCGGGCAACTCTTACAGGATCAGTGTAAGTTGTGTTTCCATATAGATTTCTTCCTACCAAACCTTCCAGTTCAATTCCTAAACCATATACTCCTATTTTAAGGTTGCCTTTCTGAAAAATACGATACGTTTCTATCTTTCCATTAAGGATAGTTTGTGAAAAGTCATAATTGGAACTGATAAAAGGAAATCCTGCAAAGGGTAATACTTCATTAAGTCCATCCAGACCATTATCAAATTCATGATTCCCAATAGTTGATGCATCGTATCCCATTTTTGTCATAAGTCGTAATTCAGGTTCGCCTCCATAAATATTATAATAAGGCGTGCCCTGAAAAATATCACCTGCGTCAAGTAATAAGAGATGATTAACCTGATTTCTGATCTGCTGAATAAGTGCTGCCCTTCGTGCATAACCACCCATTAACGGAAAATTAGGATCATTGGCAGGGTAGGGATCAATACGGCTATGAGTATCGTTGGTATGCAGTATACAAAGGTGCTCAATTTCATTGTTACCCATAAGATGGAAAGGAATACCTGCACCCAATGCCACACTTCCTATTAAAGATGTTCTGACAAAATTTCGTCTGTTGATTTTATTCAGGGTCATAGTTTTTTCTCCTTTCCAAAAAAGGAATAAGATTTTTTAAAAAAAAATTATATTATCAATAGCTGTCCGGCTATAAAAAAATTCTATTTTATCAATTAATTAGAGTTATCCTGCCATCGAGTTCTGCCCGAATTTTTTCTCCTCTGTCATCAACTTGTTGCATATGCATAATAATAGCATCTCTTACACGTATGCCGAGTAATTCATAATTTATTGGCTGTAGGAAAAAATTCATTAAATCTCCACCTCCTGCAAGGTAATCAGACGTTAAAACTTTATACGATCTGTTGATATCAAATTCTTCTTCTTGTATAAGCATCTCATAAGGCTCATCATCCTTTATGGTTAATCTTATACCGGATACCGGCATACCCCTCTCGGCTGCTGCAAGATATTCAAACAGCTGTCGTGTTTTTTGTCCGCTGATTGTAACAACAACCATTTCATTTTCAAATGGTAAAAGTTCAAATACTCGTTCATAGGTTATTTCTCCTTTGGGTAGCGGCACTCTGAGTCCACCATAGTTAAGCAGACAAAAGTCAATAGCTTTATCATCATCGGGTTGGTATAAATCCTTGCCTATATCAAAAACGAGATCTGCAACAAAATTATTAAGCAGGCCTTCAGGAGTTCCCCGCTCCATAACCTGGGCCGATTGAACAAGCACCCGGCTCATGTCAGCCTCAAGAGTTTCGCGGTATTCCCGGATTATTTTCTCCTGCTCAGTATCTTTTTCCGGAACATTAATGCTATCAAGCAATATCAATTCACCCTTAAGAGTGTATTGTTTCTGGTCAGTACCTCTGCAAGAAGCTAAAACTATTAGCCCCCATAGCAACAGCCACAGGGAAATCCGGGCATTAAGCATTTTTAAATTATTTTATTGAGAAGTTTAACTACAATGATAATACTAATTGAAATAAAAAACAACCTAAATTAACCAGATGATATAATTTAAAATTAATATACAGAAGCGTGTTTAAAAAAGTTGTCGCACAGATAAATTATGCTTATAATCAATAAGTTAAACGAAGATGAGCTAACATGTTACAAATCAGGCAGAATAGTGTAACTGATAAAAATTCAATGAGTTGTACGGGTTGATATCTATAATGTATATTTATATGATATTGTTACGCCATAAATAGATTCGAAGATCTTTTTTACCTCATCTGCTTTATTTCGCCTTACTTCAAAACTTAATTTACAACTCATTGCAAAATCATGTGAAATCTGGTTCAGACCGTAATCTTTAAGAACCTTCATGACCTGGTTCATCATGGGATATTCAAAATGAAGTTCATATACTTCTCTGATAAGCATTTCAAGGATGGTATTATTTTGTAAGGCATCTGCAGCAGCGGCTTTATATGCATTTATTAATCCACGCACTCCCAGTTTTGTTCCTCCAAAATACCTGACAACCACAATCAATACATTTGTAATATCATGAGATAGTATCTGCCCATAAATTGGTTTGCCTGCAGTACCCGAAGGTTCACCATCATCGTTTATCCGGTAGGCATCGCGTGTAGGTCCCTGAGCCCATGCATAACAATGATGACGGGCATCATAATGTTTCTTTTTTAATTCATCCAGAAAAAGTTTTATTTCTTCTTCGTTTTTTACCGGAAACACATAGGAAATGAACTTACTGCCTTTATCTTTATAAAGCCCTTCGCTTTTATATTTCACAGTTCTGTAGGAATCGCTGAACATAATTTTTTACTTTAAGTAGTTTTCAGGCAAAGGCAATGAATAATATGGTTAAGATTGCCAGGACAATTCCAAGCCAGTTTTTCCACCAAAGCTTCTCCTTGAAAATTACTAATCCGATAAGAGCTCCCATACTAACTATGCTTACATTAAATACAGGGAAAAATACACTGCTCTCAAAAACTGAAAGACCTTTCAGGAAAAAATAGGTTGAACTGAAATTAAAAAATCCTAGTAAAAACCCGGCAAGTAAATTACGTACCTCTAATCTGCGGCGGGTAATGTAAAGTTTCCTGATAAAAAAGGCAAACCCTATTATCAAAGAGAAAGTAAAGATTACGCCCAGAAACAATAAAAACTCCGCTTCAATATGAAATTTTTGCGCATGTTTCATTATGCTGTCATTACTTCCTGTACCCAGAAATAATATTAAAGGAAGAAAAATATACCTTTTATCCGGCTCTATGGGCTTGTCAGGTTTCTTGAATATCAGATAAAATGCCGGAAATGCGGTTATAATACCTGCAATTTTTAAAAAACTGATATGGTCACCGTAAATAAAGAACCCTATAGCAACAGGTATTATAACAGACATTTTGCTTGCTACAGCTGTAACAGCAACACCGGCTTTTTGAGCAGACTGGGCAAATATGAAAAATACCAGGATAAAAAGTACTCCGTTAATCATTGACCATGGAAACCATGGTTTAAGGTATAATTCAGAAAAAATTATTTCCTCTTCCCATATGAAAAAGCATAACAGGGCTGCAATCAGATAATTAGCAGTAATAGCCTGCAGGTTATCAATCTTTAATATGCTGAAAAGTCTGAATGTAACAATGATACACGAAGAAAAAAAAATGGCAAGTAGCAGGTATTGCATGCTTCAGATTTTTACCATGAATTTTCAGGATTTTTAAAAAAATACAGAATTTCATTTCCTATCAAAGACATGTCGAAATTATCGTGAGGCAATGATGGTGCTCTCAAACCTTTGATAAAAAACTTATTTCCCTGGAATACCCTTGCTTCATCCCATAAATCTCGGGAAATAAAAGCTTGCAGAAGTTTCTGACCGCCCTCGATAATCACTGACTGAATGTCCTTTTCTGCCAATATTTTCAATATATTATCAAGAAATGCTTCTTCGGCAAAATCTGTTTGAATCCATTGTGTATTTTCTCTTGAAAAGTTTTTATTGTTATTGAAAACAATGGTTTTCTGGCTATTGTCGAAAAGGCTCAGCGAATCGGATAATGTGAGATTTTCGTCTAAAACGATACGCAAGGGTTGTTTTCCGCTCCAGTCTCTTACATTCAGCTTTGGATTGTCTTTGAGGGCAGTAATTGTTCCTACCATAATTGCCTGTTCTTCGGTTCTCCACTTATGAACCAGCATTCTTAATTTTTCGGAGGTAATCCAGGTGGGTCGGGCAGGGGTTCCGGGTAAACGTTCAATGTCAATAAGTGCATCTGCTGTTTGAGCCCATTTTAAAATTATATATGGTCTCTTTTTTTTATGAAATGTAAAGAAGCGTTTGTTGAGTAACATTGCCTGCTGGCGCAAAATACCTACATCAACTTTCACTCCATGATTTCTGAGTATCGATATACCATTTCCGGCAACAGCATCATAAGGATCAATACTGGCAACTACCACATGAGGTATTTTGGTTTTAATAATTAAATCGGTACATGGTGGAGTTTTCCCCCAGTGACAACAAGGTTCAAGGCTAACATAGAGAGTTGATTTTTTGAGCAGATCTTTTTCCTTTACAGAGTTTATTGCGTTTACCTCGGCATGCGCTTTTCCATATTCCCTGTGATAGCCTTCTCCTATAATTCTGTCATTGTAAACTATAACACTACCAACCATCGGGTTTGGTGCTGTCTTTCCCAAACCCTCTCTTGCCAGCTCAATGCAACGCTGCATGTAGAGTTCTTGTTGTATCATATATAAAAAAAGCCTTTCAGGAAATAAAAGGCCAAAATTACGATTTTATGAGGATAACAGATTAATAGTATTCTTTTTTTCAGTTGGTATGGATATTTACCGAATTGTTCCTGATATAGTCTTTTTGAATTTCTCTCAAAACTCTTACAATTTTTCTTGATTCATCATCCAGTTCACTACAAAGTGCTTCGAGCTTGTCAATATTGTTTTGCGAACGTGTAAGAAGCTGTATTTGGGTAATCAAATCCGATACTTCATTGAATCCAAGATAGCTGAAAGCTGGCTTTATTTTGTGTACCAGTTTGTTTAAAGTTGTAAGATCTTTTTCGTAATAGGCCTCATTGACAGCAATCATTGCCCTGGGAATATCTTTAAGAAACCTGGATATGAGTGCCAGCGTACTTTCAAGATCGTCATCAAAAATAGAGGCAAGGGCATCCTTAATATGCTTCTTTACACTTTCGCTGTCATCTGCTATAATTTGCTCTTGCTTTATTTCATCGGCCTTTTTCTCAACAAATTCAGTTTTCTGATTAATAACTGCACGGTTGATTTTATCAAACATTGTTTCCTGGTCGCTGGGCTTGGTAATATAATCATTCATACCAGCATCTAAAACCTTTTGCCTGGTTTCGGGAGTAACATCGGCAGTTAAAGCTATAATTGGTACATTATGGTTTGCCACACCGGTATTTTTATCACGAATTTTCTGTGCAGTTTCATAGCCGTCGAGTTCAGGCATGTGCAGATCCATAAGTACCAGATTGAAATTATCCTTTTTAAGCATTTCTATTGCCTGTAAACCATTATCAGCAACTTCCAGCTCAGCAAGCCATTTTTTCAGGAGCTTGGTAATTACATATTGATTCATCGTATCATCTTCTACCAGCAAAATCTTTACTCCTTTAAGGTTCTTTAACCTGCCACCTGGTTTTCCCAATTCCTGAATATTAGGCTTTTCGCTTATTTTAAAGGGCAGATCAACCCAAAATGTAGAGCCCATGTCTTCTATGCTTTTTACCCCTATTTCGCCGTTCAGCAGTTCGGTAAGCTTTTTACAAATGGCCAATCCCAGGCCTGTGCCACCAAACTTTCTTGCGGTATCTTTGGTGGCTTGTGTGTAAGATTCAAAAATACCCGAGAGTTGATCTTCCGGTATACCTTTACCGGTATCTGATACCGAAAATCTTATATTTACCTTATCATCATGCATGTTTATTACTTTAACATCTATGCTTACATGCCCTTCACTGGTAAATTTTACCGCATTACTTAGTAAGTTTAAAAGTATTTGTCTTAATCTTGCAGGATCGCCCTTCAGAACTTTAGGTGCAGCAGGATCAATGTTTACATTCAGGTCTATTGCCTTTTCTCTGGCCTTAAAATCAAATGATTTACTTGATTCTTTCACCAGAGAAATAACGTCAAAGTCGGTTTCTTCGAATTCAATCTTGCCCGCCTCGATCTTTGAAAAGTCAAGTACTTCATTGATTACTTCAAGTAAATGATCGGAAGAAAACTTTATGGATCTCATATTATCGAGCAATTCTGACGAAAGATTGTTTTCATCGATAATCAGTTCTGCGAGCCCGATTATATTATTCAGGGGAGTACGTATTTCGTGACTCAGGTTGCTTATAAAAAAGCTTTTTACGCTGGTAGCTTCTTCGGCTGTTTCCTTTGCCTTCTGTAATTCACTTTCAATTTTCTTACTGTGGCTAATATCAAAAACAATTGAATATTTTATGTTTTTTCCTTTTAATCTTGCTTCACTTTCATATACTTCAACAGCTCTGGTTGTGTCATCACTAAGCTTATGGGTAAAATAGTAATATGCTCTGTCATCATTTTCAGCTGTTTTCATTTCTTTCTGGATCTCTTCTTCTGTCATTGCAAGTATATCACTCATATTTTTACCCAGAAGCGCATCCTTATCCCACCCATAATAATCAACCGAAGCTTCATTGGCATCCAGAATGTCACCCGTTTCAGCGTCCGATATTAAAATTACCGTTTTACTTTTTGCAAAAAGATTTTTAAATTTTATTTCATTTTCGCGCAACAGAATCTCGGCTTCTTTTCTTTCATTTACATCAGCATGGGTGCCAATGATACGCCATGCATTATCGTTTGAATCCAGGATAAGGGTAAAAGAAGCCAGTATCCATTTATAGAAACCATCTTTACATTTCATCCTGTATTCTGTTTGAAAAGATGGAAAATTACCTGTTTCCAGGTTTTCGAGAATTCGCACAACTTTGGCTTTATCATCAGGATGAATAAGATCGGTCCATGATTCTTTAGTGTTTTTAATATCGGTTTCCTTATATCCCAGCATTTCTTTCCATTGCAATGACAAGTAAAGAGTTTCATCTTTAAGATCATAATCAAAGATGCCCTGTCCGGTAACAGCAATAATGTTTGCCAGTCTTTCGTGCGATTCGGAAAGTTCGTTGCTTTTATGTTTCTTTTCGGTTATATCTATTGCCGTGACAATAACAGCTGTTTTACCTTCTGCTTGTATACTTCTTGCTGAAAAATCAACCCATTTGCTTTCCTGGTGGCGTGTAACAATCTTCAAGTCGTTACGAAATGAATCCTTATTCTGATCTGTTATCAGATCATCATTATTAAAAGTTTGCAAACTATCAGGATGCAGTATTTGAAAAACTTCCATTTTAAGAAGTTCCTTACGGTGATATCCGGTAAGAATTTCAAAAGAAGGATTAACATAAATGATCCTGTAATTTTGAAACACCATAATTGGCGAAGGGGAGGATTCAATGAGCCTTAAAAGCTTTTCATGATTGATGTGCGTTTTTTTTGATTTCTGAAGTGTCCTAATCCAAAAAAATGTTATAACAATTTGTACAACGATCAGTAAACCGACAAAAAATATGAAGTTTCCGTAATAGAAAGGCAGGTTTAAATCAGCAAGCAATTTAAATTCCGTAAGTAATGAATTGGTTTTCTGCAGAAAGTTTGTTAACGTAGTAAACCCATACATAACAGTTTCAACAGCAGAAATAGAGCTATTTACTGCTGAGCCTGATTGTTGAATCTCGCTGGTTACGCCTGAAATTTCTCCGGGGGAGGCAGAGGCAATGCCAGACTTAAGGTATAAACCCAGATTAAAAACCAGAAACAGAGAAAAGATTGTAAAATTTAATGAAGGTAATCTTTTCACCTTTTCTTTTTTTTATGTCTCCGAACTTACAAAAAAAATCTGTATAATTCGGAATAATGTTGTCGGATAAATAAATTTGTTCTATGAACGAAGCAAATATAGTAACAAAATATTACTATTCAAAGAAGAATCTGTCCTATAGGTAGTATTAAATTGTGGTTTAACCAACAATTCATTGCTATATAGCTAACCTTCAAATAAATACAGTGTCTGTTTTTGTTAAAATCTTTACTGACAATTGTTTATTTATATTAAGACTGATTATAAATAGGGATGTCAATGCGGTTTTAGGAAGAAAGATTACAGCAATCAGATAAATTCCAGAGTTACTTCTTTAAGAAACTTTTCTTCGAGTAAAGAAGCTATTTTTTTTGCCACACTACGTCGAATTTCCAGTTCAACCGGCAGATTAGGGTCCTGATGGGCAACGTTTATAGCTGTACCAATGCATAGGTATATTTCATCACTTTCAAGCAGCAGTTTAATAATGCTATCGGCAGGTCCCTTGCCCAGCTCCGTTCGATCATTATATTTTTCAAGTATTCCGGATACTTTGCTTAATGTAAGAATTCCTTCGGTAACAAGTTCAACTCCTTCCATATGAGAAATAGGGGGAAGATCGTGGTCATCAAACTCAAGCGTATCCTCGATGGGAAGGTTTAGTTTTTCTGAAATAATATCGGCAGTAGTACCTCCGCAAATAATCTTTTTGCCTTTAAAGTCTTTAACTTTGTTACCCAGATACTCATCTTTTTCTTTATCAAATGGAGGCCCTGAGCAAAGAAGCAATTTTCTGGGCTCACGAAAGTACACCACAACAGTGCTTATGTCATCTTTTGATTGATATTCATCATTAGTGTGGGCGCGGTTAACAATTACCGATGCAAGTTTTGTTGCCGAAATATCCGGATGAGATGTGATTTGAGATAATACCATATCGCGTGTATTCTCCCATCCGAAACCAAGCAGGTATTTGCCTTTTCCCAGGCCGCTCTGAGTTATTCCATCTGTAAGCATTATTATCCGGTCCTCCTTTAATGCCTTGAATGAGCATGCTTGTATTTCATTACTCCTTTTATCCTGGCTGTCAATTTTTATGGTATGCCAGTCAGGCTTAAGTTCTTCTTCATTACGCACAATAATGCATTGAGGATTATCATAATTGATTATGGTTGTTTGACCATTATCTTCAATATCAATAATAGTAAATGTGGCATAGCTTATTTTTCTTTCACTGCAAACCGGAAGGGTATTCATAATGATTTCAGCAATTTTATGCACATCTTTATGTTCGGCAGTAAAATTTATTGCCATGGTGGCGGTAAGTGTGGCAAGCAAATTAGCTTTTACACCATGGCCCATCCCATCCGACAATACCACTACTGTTCTGTTCTCTTCCTTAATCTTTCGTGTAAGAAAAACATCTCCGCAAATACGCTCACCGATATGGTTTTTCTGCAATACACCAACTTCTATGAAAAAGGAATTATCCATGAAACAAAATTTGTTTAGATCTTTATTCTGAGATTGACTTTTTATGGTTTACAAAGAGATTAGTCATTTTTCTTAACCTTTTTGTAGGTTTCTATGATAGAGTTGAGCATTTTTTCGGTACTTGATGCACCCTCACCCAGAGAAAAAGCTATCTGTTGTACCATCTTCAGGTTTTCGTCAATTACCTCGGTTACCCGGTTAATAATCTCCTCTTGTCTTACTTCGGCCACATACATATCGCGGAAAACAGCTCCCGCAATTTTATTGGGCTTTAGCGAGAAAACGCTTATGTTCAGTAACCCTTCATTAAAGTTTATATCTCTTCCGAGAATATTTTCATCCTTCTGAAGCACGTAATTGAAAAGGTTGTAAATATTATAGGGTAGTAGTGTTTTTAAATCCGCTCCAATGAGTCCGGGTATTACTTCATTTATCATTTCGGCATCTTCACCTAAAGTATTAATAAATGAACTGTTTGATTCAATCACTTTAAGATTCTCATCAACAATAACCACAGCCGATGGAAGGTTATGCAACAGTGAAGAAATGGTTTCTGACTGGGTTTTTATTTTTTGATTATCTGTTTTAAGAAGTTTTTCATTTTCTTCCAGTTCCTTCCGGTTTTTTCTTAGCTTTTCATTGTTGGCTTTTAGCGTTTTAATGAAATCCTGTTTGTTTTTAAGTGAATAGGTCAGGCACGTATCGGGTTTAGCCAGGCCTTGACTAACAGAAACGGCAAAATCGCGGCAGCTTCTGAACCCACAGGCGTTGCAAGATGATTTTTCATCAACTGATTTATCAACAGACTTAAGTATTTCTTCAATTTTTTCATCTGAAGGAATTTCAAGTCGTTGATCATCTGAGGTGAATGTCCGTGAAAGATCAAGATCTGAGAAGTAACTCATATCTTTTTCCCATTTTTTCTTATCAAAATTTTTCAACCTTTTTTTGGCATAGTCGATCACAAGTGTTTTCCTCAAAAACTTTCGGTTATCGGGTGTGGTTCCCGGGCCCATAAGACAGCCTTTATTGTAAAACAAATTGAAGTGTTTTTTCAATACTTCGGGTCCCTGACTGAATTCATCGATGGCATCCATTATATTAAATTTTCCATCGGTAGTAAGCACTGGTGATTCCATCATATTTTCCGATATACCAGCAGCAGTTAAAATACCCTTACTCAGGGGGTAAAGTGATCCAAGATAACCTATGGGCTCATCAAAATCAGAATATTCAACCGTTGATTCCTTTATGTTTTTCTCATGAAACATTTGCCGCAATTCATGGAAAGTAAGCACTGCATCCACTTTTCTATTTCCTTTATGTCTGTTTGCTTCATCTTTTGCCGAAACACATGGACCGATATAAACTACTCCAATATCAAGGCCAAATTTCTTTCTTACTACCATGGCAGTGGCCGTCATAGGTGTTACAATCGGACTTAGATTGGTTGCCATTTCAGGATAAAATTTCTCTACATAAGACACAATTGACGGGCAATTTGCACTGATGTAATACTTTCCTTTAAAATTCGTAAACAATTTATGGTATTCTTTTGCCACCAGATCTACACCAAATGAAACTTCATTCACGTAATTAAAACCCAGGGTTCGTATCATGTCTACGAATCTTATGTAATCGGTAATATCAGGAAATTCACCACTGATGCTTGGATCAACAATTGCAGCTATCTTTTTTTCTGATTCAAGAAGTTTGAACGTGTCAGCGATTGAACTGGCGTATGATACGGCATTTACTGGGCAAACATTTAAACAGCTTCCGCATCCTATGCATCTGTCATGGTTAATCTCAGGGTTTTCATTATGTTTCGATACTGTAATGGCCTGTACAGGACAAGCCCTGATACATGCATGGGATTGGTTACATTTTTCAAGATCAATATTTATCAGTTGCATGTTTTTTACTTTACCTGGTTTAAGCTGAAGTAATTTATGATGATGAAGAATTTAAAAGTTTCTCTGCCAGCAAATCGGTAAGATTTTCATCATTTACATTGATAATTACTTCTTCATTGATTTTCATAACAGGTCCTTTATCGCATTTCGACATGCAATGTGCGCCTTTGAGAGTTACCTCGTCTTCCAGTTTTTGTTCTTTCAAAAAATCCTGGATCATGCGCACAAGATTTCTGTTGCCCCTCGAGAAACAACTACTTCCCATGCATATGACTATTGTGTGAGGTTTTTGGGTCATGATATCCATTTATTTTTCAGCTTCTGAAAAGCTTTTTTCTTTCAATCTGAAATGCAAATTTATTTCCTGGAATATCAGAATTGAAGTATCTGTTTTCTATTTAAGAACAAAAATAAAGATTTGTAATGATATAAGAGGTTAATTTGGTAACATCTTAAGCTTTATGTTGCTTCTTCATAATTAATCTAAATAACATTAAGCATTTTATCCTGATTATATGCCAGTTACATTAGGTCCAGAAGTTATTTTTTGGTTATATTTGTGGTTATGGAAAACAGGGTTATTTCGTGTTAAAGCAATAAAAAATCAAAAATTTTTTTTATTTCCCTGATTTGTTCCTATTATTGTTAAAAAATTAGCAGCCTAAATCATGGACACTAAATTAAGTTCCATTTTTGAAAATTATCCCAATAAACAAAGGGATGATCTCATACCTCTTTTGCACAGCATTCAGGATCAGTTTGGCTATTTATCGGAAGAGTTTATCATTGAAGTAGGCAATTATCTTAATATTTCGGTAAATAAAATTTATGGTGTTGCTACCTTTTATGATAATTTTCGTTTTGGCCCCAAAGGTAAGTTTCATATAAGACTTTGTCACGGTACTGCCTGTCATGTTGCTGGTTCTTCAAATATTCTTTCAGAACTGGAAAAACTTCTCCGAATAAGCAATGGAGAAACAGACAAAAACGGTTTGTTTAGCCTTGAAGTTGTTTCTTGTATAGGCGCCTGTGGACTGGCACCACTGATTGAGATCAACGAAGAATATTTCTCACAATTAACAACCGAATCCTTAAAAGACATTCTGAACCATTTCAGGGAAAACCATAATAGTATTTATGAAGATCAATGATCGAAATGCGGTAAAAGAATTCCTCGTAAAAAAGGTTTTAAGAAATCCTGATCGTGATAAGGATACTGATATCAGTAAACAACTCTCTCAGATAGGTCGCGACAGGATAACAAAACCACTCATTTATGTGGGTACATCTACCTGTGCTATTGCAGCAGGTGCTCAGAAAACACATGATGCAATTGCAAAATACCTTACTGATTCGCATCATGATGTTGATCTTGTAAAAGGAGGTTGTGTGGGTTTTTGTAAAGCAGAACCATTGGTTGATGTCCAGTTGCCTGGTAAAGCACGCATTTCTTTCGGAAATATCAAAGCAGATATGGTTCCTGAGCTGCTGGATGAGATACTGAATAATCATGTGCCAACTGATATGGTGCTTGGGCAATACCGAAGTGCTGTTCATCAGCCATGGGATAACGTATATTTCCTTGATGAGCTTGATTTTAACAAGCATCAGAAAAAAATACTGATGGCTAATTGTGGCATCATTGATCCGGTTTCAGTTTCAGAATACATTGCAAGGGGGGGCTATCAGGCATTTGCAGATACCATAACCCGATATACGCCTTCGCAGGTATGTGATCTGGTTGAAGAAAGCATGCTTGCGGGTAGAGGAGGAGGTGCTTATATTGCAGGTAAAAAGTGGAAAATATCGCTCAATACGGTCAGCGATCAAAAGTATTTTGTTTGCAATGCAGTTGAAAGCGACCCCGGTAGTTACATGAATCGGGTAATAATGGAAAGTGATCCGCACCAGCTTATTGAAGCTATCCTTATAGCATCATATGCTATTGGAGCTTCCAAAGCTTTTATTTTTACCCGTCGCGAGTTTCCCCTTGCCATTGAACGGTTAAATCAAGCTCTTAAGGAAGCCGATGAATATGGTGTTCTGGGACATAATATTTTTGATTCGGGTGTAAATATTGACATTGTAGTAAAGGAGGGAGCGCGAGCCTTTGTTTGTGGTGAAGAAACAGCACTTAATAACAGTATCGAAGGAAAACGTGCAATGCCGGTTTCCAAACCACCATTTCCGGCCATAAAAGGTTTATGGAATAAACCTACCATAGTAAATAACCTTGAAACGATTATCAATGTGCCTATGATCATGAAAAATGGTCCTGATTGGTTTAAAGGCATTGGCAATGAGAAAAGCAAGGGAACAAAATTGTTTACATTAAGTGGTAAGGTAAAAAACTATGGCACTATCGAAGTGGAGATGGGAATTAGTTTCAGAGATATAGTATACAAAATTGGTGGTGGTATAAAAGATAAGCAGGATTTTAAAGCTATTATACTGGGAATTAACAGTGGTAGTTATGTAACAGAAAAAACACTGGATACCTTAGTTGACTTTGATGCACTGAAACAAATCGGATCTGCCCTTGGAAGCGGTGCATGTGTTGTTGTTGACAAGAACTCCTGTATGCTGGATCTTGCCAAGTTTTTTACACGGTTTTTTAAAAATGAAAGTTGTGGAAAGTGTATTCCATGTCGCGAGGGAACCGCACGTATGCTTGAAATAGTTGAAACAGCTACCCGTAAACCTGAAAAAGAAAATTCTTTTCAAACCCTTGAACGCTTTAAAGGAATTATGCAGTTAAAGGGTATGGCTGACGTTATGAAGGATACCAGCCTGTGTTCGCTCGGAAAATCTGCTCCAAATGCTATACTGAATACCCTTGCCAATTTTAAGTCGGAATTTGATGCACATGTTTTTGAAAGAAAATGTCCGGCAGGTGTTTGCCGCGATTTAAAAACCTACACGATAGATGTTGATATGTGCACAGGATGCACTGCATGTTTTAAAAAGTGTCCGGTAGATGCAATTATAGGCACGCCAAGGCAACCACATTTTATTGTTCAGGATAAATGCATTGCCTGCAATGCATGTTATGAGGTATGTAAGTTTAATGCTGTATTAGTGGAATAATTTTAATCCGTATATGAGTTTTAACATTCAAGTAAATAACAAACCTGTTGAGGTACACGAAGGTGAAATACTATTGAATGCCTTGCGCAGAAATGGTATTAAAATTCCTACTTTGTGCTATATGCATGGTTTTACGCCATCCGGTGCCTGCAGACTATGCGTCGTGGAGATAGATGGGAAAAGAGATCTTGTAACGTCCTGCGCTTATCCCGTTGAACCGGAAATGGTTGTAAAAACCAATTCTGCAAGGGTAATAAAAGCCAGAAAGTCACTGGTAGAAATGTTGCTTTCCAATCATCCCGATGATTGCTTGTATTGCGAGCGCAACGGTAATTGCGAATTGCAATGGCTTGCCGAAGAAATGAATATTAAAGAGAGAAAATATTTCAGCAGCAAGCGTTCTGATAAACGTGATCATTCCAGCCCGAGTGTTTATCGCGATCCTGCAAAGTGTATTCTTTGCAGCAGATGTGTAAGGGTTTGTGAAGAAGTTCAACTGGTTACAGCTATAGAGTTTATTTCCAGGGCTGATAAAACTTCTGTAAATTCAGCTTTCAGCAAAGGACTCAATATTTCAAGTTGTATCAATTGCGGACAATGTATAATGGTTTGCCCTACCGGGGCACTTGTTGATATTTCTCATATTGAGAAGGTGCAATCTGCTCTGGCAAGTGACAAAAAATACCCTGTAGCTTTTTTGTCACCCGCTTTTGTGGCATCCGTGTCCGATCATTTCAATTTAAAACCCTCTGATAAACCTGCAGGATTAATTATTGCAGCATTAAAAAATATGGGTTTCAGAAAAGTTTATGATCTGGGTTGGGCAGTGGATATGAATATTCACCTTGAAGCTTCGCTATTGCTGGAAAGGAGTAAGAAAAAAGATACTGTTACTCCATTGTTTTCTTCCTGTTGTCCTGCCTGGATTAAATACGCTGAAGAATTTGTTCCGGAAATGATCTCCGATATCTCAACGGTTAAATCGCCTCAACAGTTGATGGGTTATATAGTTAAGAATCACGAAAAAGCTGAGGCAGAAAAGAAAAAACAGCAGCTATATACAGTTTCCCTGATGGCTTGTGTTGCCAATAAATTTGAAGGCTCAAGGGAGGGAAATACACGTAAGGGTGAATCGGAAGTTGATGCTACTTTAACCATCAGGGAGTTTCTGAAAATGCTGCGTAGTTATGGCATAAACTTACTTCGCTTTGATCCGGTTATCGCTGATAATCCTTTTGATCACTCATCTGCAGCCGGCTATCAGGTATCTTATTCAGGGGGTAAAGCTGAAGCCGTAGCCATGCATTTAAATCATCTGATAAACGGAGAGAAAAAAAACGGGCCTAAATTCACCCCACCTAAAAATCCCGGTAGTAAAAAAGAAGTTAAACTTTCAATTGGAAAACAGGAGTTTGGTTTTGCATGGGTAAGCGGAATAGGAGAAGCACAAAAATATTTTGATCAGCTTGTAACTGAAAAAAGAAAAGACATTCATTACGTAGAGGTAATGGCTTGTCCGGGCGGTTGCGCTGGAGGAGGAGGACAACCCGTTTATTATTTCCAGGATAAACACAAAGCACGCAAAAAAACAGGTCAGGATCTTGAAAAAAGTCTAAAATCCCGAAAACCATCCCAAAACATACATATGTTGGAGTATTTGAATGTTCGTTTGGCTCGCAAAGAAGAAAAAGATGTATTACAAACCCGCTTCAAACAAAGAGATGTGATAAAATAAACAGGCGAAATTATCTGCGGGTAATTTTTATAAACTAGGTATAGCATATATGGATCTTCAACAAAAAAATCAATTTATTTATACGGTTAAAGACCGTTGTAAGGTTTGCTATACATGTGTAAGAGAATGTCCTGCCAAAGCCATTCGAATCGTTAACGGGCAGGCTGAAATAATTGCAACAAGGTGTATTGCTTGTGGTAATTGTGTTAAGGTTTGCAACAGAGATGCCAAAATGTTTTCCTTTGCAATTGACAGGGTTAAAAAGCTTATAAAAAGCGAAGATAAGGTGGCTGCAATTATTGCTCCCAGCGTGGCAGGTGAGTTTATTGATATTTCAGATTACCAAACCCTTGTGGGGATGATAAGAATGCTTGGATTCGACCATGTTAATGAAGTTGCTTTTGGTGCCGAGCTGGTTGCAGATAAATATAAAGAACTGCTCAGGAAAGATCAGAAACAAACCTTTATTTCAACAAGTTGTCCGGCAATAGTATCTTATGTTGAAAAGCATCATCCACAGATAGTTAAATCACTTGCTCCTATTGTATCTCCAATGATTGCTACTGCCAGGGTACTGCATGATATACATGGCAATGATTTAAAGATTGTGTTTATTGGTCCGTGCATAGCAAAAAAAAATGAAGCAGCCCTCGGGCAATTTAAAGAAATGGTGCACGAAGTGATTTCTTTTACCGAGCTAAGAAGAATGTTTGATGAGAAAAACATAAACCCCGAACATCCTGATATTGTACCATCAGAATTTGATCAGCCCATAGCAGGTAAAGGTTCGGTTTTTCCAATAAGCGGGGGTATGTTGCAAACCGTTGACCTGGAAGAAGATTTTCTCAATGGAGAAATTGTTGTTGCAGAAGGCAGGCAGGATATTATTGAAGTACTGAAAGAATTTGAAGAGGGGTATCTTGAAGCCAAATTATTCGATTTGCTTTGTTGCAACGGTTGTATGAATGGTCCGGGAATGAGTAGTCGTCAGAAGTTTTTTCTTAAAAGAAAAAACATCAGCAATTTTGCAAAAAGACAATTTGACCGGCTTGATCAGGCTGAATGGGAGAAAAATAAAAAGAAATACTCTAATATAAAGCTTGATAGATATTTTATAGCCGATGACCAACGATATCCTTCAAACTTTTCAGAAGAAGAGATAAATAAGGTTAAAGAAAAACTGGGTATTAAAGGGCAGGATGATGAACTTAACTGCACTGCTTGCGGATATGATACTTGCCATGAACACGCGGTAGCTATTTTGAAAGGAATTGCTGAAACAGAAATGTGCCTGCCTTATACTATTGATAAGCTACATAAATACATTACCGATCTAGATGTTTCCAATAAAAAACTGGCATCTACCCAAGATGCTCTCAAGCAATCTGAAAAACTGGCATCAATGGGCCAGTTGGCTGCCGGTATTGCCCATGAGGTCAATAATCCCCTGGGGGTGGTAATCATGTACGCTCATCTTTTACTTGATGAAATAGAGCCCGATTCACCTCATTACAGAGACCTAAAGCTTATTGTTGATCAGGCTGACCGGTGCAAGAAAATTGTGGGCGGATTACTTAACTTTGCAAGAAAAAGCAAGGTAAATATTACTGAGGTAAAAATCAGATCGCTCATTAAAAATAGTTTGAAGGCTGTAATGATGCCTTCAAACGTTGATTTAAACATAGAACTGGATACCCCCCAGGAATTTATTGCCTGCGATCATGATCAAATGGTTCAGGTATTTTCAAACCTTGCAAAAAATGCAGTGGATGCTATGCCCGATGGTGGCGAATTGCTTGTAAAAGTTGAAGATGATCCCAATATCACCGGAGGCTTGGTATTTACAGTCAAAGATACAGGCACCGGTATTTCTCCTGAAAACCTGGAGAAGATGTTTGAACCCTTTTTCACCACTAAAGAAGATGGAAAAGGAACCGGTTTAGGTTTGCCAATCATGTATGGTATTGTAAAAATGCATAAGGGAAATATCAAGGTTGATTCAAACACTGATCCGGAGAAAGGACCCTGCGGAACCAGCTTTTATGTTAGCCTTCCCGGAGTACCGGAAAAAATTAATGCACATTGATGACTGATAAAAAAATACAGGTATGCTTAAAATTGAGAAAAAGAAGATTTTACTGGTTGATGATGATCCTGATTATCTCTTTCAGCTTACCATAGCACTGGAAGATATGGGTTTTGAAGTAATTGCAGCACAAACTCAGCAGGAAGCTGAAAATATTGTTGACAAAATGAAACCTGATCTGGCCATTCTTGATTTAATGATGGAAAATCAGGATACTGGATTTATCCTTTGCCATCTGATAAAAAATAAATATCCTGATGTGCCCATCATCATCGCCTCGGCTGTTACAGCTGAAACAGGATTGTTGTTTGATGTTGAATCGGAAGAAGATCGTCAGTGGATCAAAGCAGATCTTTTTCTTGATAAAGGCATAAGAAATGACCAGCTTCAAAAGGAAATCAATAAATTGCTCAAAATATAAGCAATGGGAAAGCTAAATCTGCTTGTGGTTGATGATGAACCAGGAATCAGAAGTGGTATAAAACGTATTCTGGAAAGTTTCTCGGTAAGCTATCCTTTCATGGATGAAGACTTCGAATTTGATGTGCTGGAAGCCGAAACCGGAGAGGAAGCCATTGAGTTACTTGATAATTACTTGTTTGATATTGTGCTGCTTGATAACAAACTACCCGGGATTCAAGGGGTTGAAGTACTTGAGTATATTAAAAGTCAAAGTATTGATGCCATAGTGGTAATGATTACTTCATATGCATCGCTTGATCTGGCGGTAAAAGCAACCAAAAGCGGGGCTTATGATTTTGTGCCAAAACCGTTTACACCCAAAGAATTGAGAAGTTGTCTTGAGAATATTGCCAAGCAATTGTTTCTTAGGCGAATGACTCAAAAACTGCAGGTAGAAGGTAAACAAATAAGATTTCAGTTTCTATCAGTCCTTTCGCATGAATTAAAATCACCTATCAATGCCATTGAAGGGTATCTTAATCTCATGGAAACAAAAAAGAAGGGCGAAAAGATTGATGATTATGCCGAAATGATTCAGCGTTCTTTGGCAAGGGTGCAGGATATGAGAGATTTGATAATGGACCTGCTTGATTTTACGAAAATCGAATCAGGTAAAAAACAGCGTAACATAAAACCTGTTTATTTGTCTGAAATAGCTCGTCAGGCTATTGACTTGATTCAACCGCTTTGTATCCAGAAAGACATTGATATACATTTGAATTGTAATGAAAAAATAACACTTAAAGCAGATCGTCAGGAACTCGATATAATTCTCAATAACCTGCTTTCAAACGCAGTAAAATACAATAAACAGAATGGGCGTATCGACCTTACGCTAAAAAAGGAGAAAGATGAGGTAGTACTTAATGTAAGTGATACAGGTATTGGGATGGAAAAGGAAGATATAGACAAGCTTTTTGAAGATTTTGTGCGCATAAAAAGTGAACAAACAAAAAATATAAGCGGTACAGGATTAGGTTTATCCCTGGTGAAAAAAATCGCCGATCTCTACAATGCAAAAATTCAGGTAGAAAGTGAACCGGGAAGTGGAAGCACATTTACAATCAGGTTTCCGGGAAATTAATTATAAATATTATTTATACCAAATGGACCCACAAAAAAGTAAAGATCTTCCAGGAAAGACCATTGAACGTCTTAGCCAATACAGGAGAATTCTTTTTAACAGTATAAACGAGGGTAAAGTAAATGTATATTCACATGAGCTTGCCCGCATGATGAATCTTACTCCCGTGCAGGTACGTCGTGATCTTATGTTGATCGGGTATTCGGGTAGCCAGAGCAAAGGCTATGTGATAAAAGATCTCATCAGCCTTATCGGTAAGATCATTGACAGTGATGAACCGCAGAAAGTGGCCATTGTTGGTATGGGTAACCTGGGGCGGGCAATAACAAGTTATTTCTCCGGTAAAAGAGAACGTTTATCAATTGTTGCAGCTTTTGATAACGATATGCAAAAAGCCAATCGCATTATAGCAGGTGTTCCGTGTCATCATGTAAACAAACTAAATGAAATACTTCCGGCTGAAGGTATAAAAATTGCAATACTTACATTAGCGCCGGAAGCAACCAATGAAGTGGCTAAAATGCTTTTTGATGCAGGAATAAAGGGAATTCTTAATTATACATCAGTACCCCTTACAGTTCCCGAAGGAGTATTTCTGGAGGAATATGATATTGTTACTTCTCTTGAAAAGCTGGCGTTCTTGGTTAAACAGGATATGTAAGTTCATTAACTTTTTTATAACAAAAACAGATGTAAAAAATGAAAGTTTTTCATGATTCACAGGAAGCGAAGGAACATGTAAAAAATACTGTTGTTACTACAGGCTCTTTTGACGGCGTGCATATTGGTCATAAAGTTATTATTGAAAGATTGAAACAAATTGCTAATGAAATAGAAGGTGAGTCAACCCTGGTGACTTTCCACCCACATCCGCGAAAAGTATTATACCCTGAGCAAAAAGATCTTAAACTTATCAATTCTCAGGATGAGAAAATCAAACTGCTTGCTAAAACAGGACTCGACAACCTTGTGATTATACCCTTTTCAAAAGAATTTTCAAAAACAACATCTCATGATTTTATAACCGATATCTTAATTGGTCAGCTAAAAGCCAAAGTTATAATCGTAGGTCAAAATCATCATTTTGGACACAACCGGTCAGGTGATTACTCATATTTGTACAAGTTAAGCCAGGATCTTGGTTTCAGGGTAGAGGATATTCCTTTACAGGATATTGAAAATGAAACGGTCAGTTCTACAAAGATCCGCAAGGCTTTACTGGAAGGAAACATTATGAGAGCAAACGCTTACCTTGATCACCAGTATATCATTCGTGGAATTTTTTGCGATTCGCCGGAATCAGACGATTTGAAAAATCAAAAATTTTTCAGAATTTATAACAGAGAAGAAGAAAAACTTATACCACCTCCCGGCATTTATGCAACAAGCACGGTATGCAGCGATGAGTATCTTAAATCTATGAGTATTATAAGAGAAGATCATAGCGGAAAGCGTATTGTAGATACTACTCTTTTATATGATAATGTTTTGCTTCATGACGTAAGGGTTACAATCTTTTTTTATAAAAGAATTAAAGGTCAGGAAGCCTTTGTGGAAGGTGAAATTAATGAATCAGAACTTAAAGATGCAATAGAGGATGTTGACGAATTACTCTATTAATTGCAATCAGAACAGCCAGAATGACAATGAACCAAAAAAGTAATCTGAAAGTAACTTTCCTGGGAACCGGCACATCGACCGGTGTTCCGGTTGTGGCATGCGATTGCAATGTTTGTAGAAGTAATGATCATCGCGATCACAGATTACGTACATCGGTTATGGTTCAAATAAAAGGGCATAATTATATAATTGACTGCGGACCCGATTTTCGCTATCAAATGATTCGTGAAAAAGTAGAAGATATATCTGCAATAATTTTTACACATGGACACCGCGACCACATTGCAGGACTCGACGATGTAAGAGCTTTCAACTATGTGCTTAACAAAACAGTTGATGTATATGCCAGTGAAGAAGTAATGAATTCTATCAGGCGTGAATTTCCCTATATCTTTACCGAAAAAAGATTCTTTGGGGCTCCCCAACTAAATTTTCATATAATTGATAACAATAAATTCAGGGTAGATGATGTGGAGATTACCCCTATTGAAGTACTACATCATAAATTAAAAGTATTTGGTTTTCGAATTAAGAATTTCTCCTATGTAACTGATGCAAGTTATATATCAGAAGAAGAAAAGCAAAAGATAAAAGGATCAGATATACTTGTAATTAACGCCCTCAGAAAATCAAAGCATATTTCTCATTTTTCGCTTCAGGAAGCAATTGATATAATCAAAGAAATAAAACCCAGAAAAGCATATATTACTCATTTAAGCCACTTTATAGGACTTCATAAAAGCATTGAACAAAACTTACCCGAGAATATTTTTCTGGCTTATGACGGATTAAGGGTTGAAATGGATACTGCCGATTAAGAATAAATTTAACAGGAAATAAGTATTGATTATAACCCAGGAGAAATATATCCGAAACGTTTAGAAAATAAGGTAATCTGGCCAAAAAAAGTTATAATGTTGCCTTAAATTTCCGTATTTTTGTACTATAATTACCGAAATAACGATAATCATGATATACCGCCCTGAAAATTACAGTATTAAGGATCAAAGGATGAAGCCATTCATTGATCCTGATGAAATCTGGAATTTTATCAATACAGCAAAAGGAGATAAAAGCCGGATCAGGGAGATTATAAAAGCTTCTCTTAATAAAAAACGATTATCATTAGAGGAAACAGCCATACTGCTTAATGCTGATGATCCTGAATTAATTGAAGAGATCAAAGAGGGAGCGCGCACACTTAAGGAGAGGGTTTATGGCGAAAGGATTGTACTTTTTGCCCCGCTTTATGTGGGCGACCTTTGCACAAACAATTGCCAGTATTGTGGTTTCAGAGCCGAAAATAAAGGCATGAAGCGTATTACTTTAAGTCGTGAAGAACTCATTGGTGAAACCACTGCACTTATTGATCAGGGCCATAAACGATTAATTCTTGTTTACGGTGAACATCCGAAATATTCTGCCGATTTTATTGCGGAAACCGTAAAGATTGTTTATAGCGTAAAACATGATAATGGTGAAATACGAAGAGTAAATATAAATGCCGCTCCGTTTGACATAAATGGTTTTCGCACCATAAAAGATTCAGGTATAGGCACTTTCCAGATCTTCCAGGAAACTTACCACGAACCCACTTACCAGAAAGTACACCTTGGTGGAATTAAAAGAAATTACGACTGGCGCCTTACATCGCTTGATCGTGCCCAGGAAGCTGGTATTGATGATGTAGGTATAGGTGCACTTTTCGGACTCTATGACTGGCGGTTTGAGGTACTTGGGCTCGTTAGGCATGTAAACCACTTTGAAGCTGTTTATAAAGTGGGGCCGCATACTATTAGTTTTCCAAGGATTCAAAATGCTCTCTCACTTAATATTGATAAAGATCATCTTGTAAAGGATGATGAATTTGTAAGACTGGTATCTATTCTGCGGCTGGCAGTGCCTTATACGGGTATGATACTCACTGCACGAGAGCCACACCACATTCGCGATCAGATATTAAGGTTCGGGGTATCGCAAATTGATGGAGGAACAAACCTTGAACTGGGTGGCTATAGCAAAGAAAAAAAAGACACCCAGGATCTTACCATGGAGCAGTTTCAAATAAACGACAACCGCTCTTTGAATGAGATTATGGATGAGCTGATCAAAACAGGATATATACCATCATTTTGCACTGCATGTTACAGGCTTGGACGCACAGGTGAGCATTTCATGGAATTTTCTGTTCCGGGTTTTATCAAAAGGTTTTGTTCACCCAATGCCTTGCTTACCCTGGCAGAGTATCTTGAAGACTATGCGCCAACAGATACCAAAGAAAATGGCTATAAACTAATTAACCAGAAAATATCTCAACTGGCTCAGCACCAAAATGTAGATAAGCTTAAAGAAAAAGTTCAGTTGGTTAAAAATGGTAAACGTGATTTGTATTTCTGATTCATCATAAATATTCAAAAAGACCGGATATGCAACAGTCAAGAATAATGGGAATAATGGTTTACGACCGCATAAAAGAAGCGGGTAAAACACAGGAAGTGCTTAGCAAATATGCTACCGCTATACGCACCAGACTAGGGTTTCATGAACTTTCAAGAGATGTATGCAGCAGGGTGGGAAACATCATCCTTGTTTTACAGGGTGATCCTAAAATCTGGAATGAACTTCAAACAGAATTGGAAGACATTGGAGGGGTAGAGGTTCAAATCATGAAATTTAAAAACTCCGGGAAATAATTTATTTTTAATTCAGGAAGCAACAAACCAAATCATTTACAATCATGGATCAACTTGTGATTTTAGGCTTAATGGTGAAAGAAAAGGAAAAGCATGCGGTGCGCCTTCAGGATGTATTTACCAAATACGGATGTAGTATAAAAACCCGGCTGGGGCTAAACGAACTGGATATTCCCGAGGCAGGAGATGCAGGCCTGATTATACTTGAATTAATGGGTGATATTGAAGAATGTGGTCGGCTGGAAAATGAATTACATGCCATAGATGGCGTAAAAGTGCGGAAAATGACTTTTTAAAAAATGTCAGAATTATCCATATTTATATAAATTTATTATTTAATTCCAAGCAATGGCTAAAATTGTTCATCTTTCAGAAGCCGCCTCATTGGCAATACATTCCATGGTGCTTATAGCAAAATCCGATTCGCATATCAATGTAAACATGATAGCCCAGGAGATGGGTGCATCAAGGAATCATCTTGCCAAAGTACTGCAACTATTGGTAAAATATAACTACCTGAAATCTGTAAGGGGACCAAGCGGAGGATTTGTACTTAATGTGCATCCTTCTGAAATTACTCTTCTTGATATTTATCAGGCCATTGAAGGAAAAATTGAAACCCCGGAATGCCCGCTTGATCGGCAGGTATGCCCTTTTGATAAGTGTCTCCTGGGGGGCATGGTAAAAGATGTTACTGAGCAGTTCAAAACCTATTTCGAAGGGCAAACGCTGGAAAAATTCATAAATGAACCTTATTGATCAGGCTTTGTAAGTTTTTGCTCTCCTTTTCAAACATATTATTTTTTAAATTTCAGAAAAAATTTTTATACCCGATTAAACTTCTTCCAATTTTGATCATCAAAGAACCATAATCATAATATTAACCCAAAAAAATTGATGAAAAAAAAAAAAAAAAAAATTTTTGTAATTGCACTCGTATTCTTTTTTGCATTAAATATTGATGCATTTGCACAACGCAGCCCCAGGGGCAATCATGATGGTGCACGTATGTGTCTTGATATTCCTGAACTAACACAGGAACAGGAAACTAAAATCAAGGCCATCCGAACAAAGAGGTTGAATGAAGCAACAACCCACAGAGCTCAGATGGATGAACTGAGAGCACAAAAAAGAACACTTCGTCTGGCCGCAAATCCTGACATGAATGAAATTGAAAAAGTAATTGATCAAATGGCCGGTTTAAGAGCTGAGCATATGAAAGCCAGTGAAACTCACCACCAGAGCATCAGAGAGATCCTTACTCCTGAGCAAAGAACATTTTTCGACAGCCGCACAGCAAATCGTCCCCGCTTTGAGCAGAGAAACATGAGAAGAGGACAGGCTACACGTGGCGAAGGTCGTTACAATGATCAAAGACCTCGTGGCAGAAGAAGGTAGATTAAAGAGTTCTTTATTCAATTTTTGTTTTAATACCCGAAAGCCCGTTTTTGCGGGCTTTTTTATTTATGTCAGATGGAATGAAATGAATAACTTTGCCGCTTCAAACAAGTATGAAATATGAAAAAGATACTTTTTATTTCCGTGCTGCTAATTTTTTCCATCAATACCTTAAAAGCAGGAGAGGGCCCGGTTAATATTAAACCATATGGTTACATTAGTTATGAAATAATATATGATACATACCGCTCGCTCGATACCCGCGATGGAGAGCTTTATCTGTTCCCGAAAAAACCTGAATATGATATCAATGGCAACGATATAAACAAAAGGAGCAAGTTTAATATGTTGTCAGTTCACTCACGTTTTGGAGTGGATGTCAAAGGTCCGGAAATTTTGGGTGCCAAAACCTCCGGTAAAATTGAAACAGACTTTTTTGGTACCCGGCAGGACCTTGTCAGGATGCTAAGACTTCGACAAGCCTTTATTCGTATGAATTGGGAAAACTCTGAACTGATATTGGGAAATACTTTTCATCCGGCTTTCGTACTGGATTGTTTTCCGCAAACTATTTCATTTGCAGCGGCTGTACCTTTTCATCCTTTAAACCGATCACCTCAATTACGTATCACACAAAATATTTCAGATAAGATTACCGGTTCGTTATCTTTTCTTGTACATGGATATCATAAAAGTGCCGGCCCCGAAGACCAGCAAAGGAATTCAGGTTTACCGGAATCTGTTATGCAATTGCGTTTTGAACCCTCATCAGGGTTTTTGGCAGGAATAACAGCAGGATATAAATTTTTATCTCCCCGAGATATTACTAACGGAGGTGAAGCGACAAAAAAAACCATCGGATCGTACATTCTTCAGGCATTTTCAAGAATTACAACTTCAAATGTTGATATAAAACTTGAAGGAATTTTTGGAGAAAATCTCACCCATTTTATTATGATTGGTGGTTACGGGGCAAGAGGTACATCAGAAACCATTGACTGGAACAGTGATTATGATTATTCAAACTTACGAACACTATCAGTTTGGGCAGATATAGAAACAGATTTTGCCGGTTTTGACTGGGGAATATTTACCGGTTACACTGAAAATCTGGGTTCAAAACACCTGTATACTCCAATTGCAGGATTATCGCGTTACGATGATCTTCATTTTCTTTTCAGAATATCTCCAAGAGTTCTTTATAAAGAAGGAAATATGAGCTTTGGTGCTGAGTATTCTTTCTATAATGCAGTATATGCCGAAGATTTTGACGCATACGGCAAACCTTCGGTATCTATGGATCCAGCGATCAACAATCACATATTATTAATGGCCCGTTACATTTTCTGATCATTGAAAATCCTAAACAGATTGAAGTAACCTGGGAATTAATTCTACCAATTCATTGTATTTGAGATTTCTGGCCACAATGGTACCATCAGGACCAATAAGAACATTTTGAGGTATGCTGCGAACAACATATTCACTTGCCGGCCCACTCCTCCAACCTTCCAGATCACTCACCTGTGGCCAGTTTAACTCATCTTCTTCAATGCCTTTCACCCAGGCATCATGATTTCTGTCAAGCGAAACACCAATTATTTCAAAACCTTTTGAATCAATTTCATTGTATGCTTTAACAAGATTCGGATTTTCTACCCTGCAATAGGGGCACCACGATGCCCAAAAGCTAAGCAAAACATATTTACCCCTGTAATCGGATAGTGAAATCTCATTCCCATCCGGATCGGGGAGGGTAAAATCAATTGCAGGTTCTCCGATAGCCACTCTTTCAAGGTCGGTAACCCGACCTGCCAGGTCATCATAATATCTTGATCCGGCGAGTTTTGTATCAAAAATATCAAGTATTTCCTGCAGTTCTTCATGGTCCAGGCCATGACTCAATTGCCTTATAGCAATAAATACTGCAGCCGGTTGATCGGAATACTGGTTTACGTAATCCAATATTGCCTGCTTTCTTAGTCTTTCAGTTTCCTCATAACGTTCCCGAAGCTGATCGGCAAGCAACTCATTATTTTCTTCCACTGCTTTACGGATTTCTTCCTGGTCAAACCGAAGTCTTTCATCAAAGGGCTGCACAACATCATCCAGACCGGTAAAGATTTCGTGAGACTTTGAACCACTTACCTGATATTGCGAAGGATTTTCGGCGTCGATGTCAACTTCTATGTCTGTATTTTCAACAAACAACGCAAGACGACTGGCAACTCCATCAATATTCAGGTAAAATATCTCAGGATGTTTTATTTCTCCAGAGAAACTAAAATTTCCGTTTTGAACTTCAGCTGAATCCATATTTACCATTAATCCGTCAACTCTGTCTTGCAGGTATACCTTCCCATTTTCAAGTCCGCTTATTGAACCATTAATGGTAAATGATTCCTGTGGTTTTGGCTGGCAGGCAAAAACGGCTGCAGCCATGATAATGATCCATATTTTTTTCATGGTGTTTATTTTTGATTTGTATGAATAATTTGATTAAATATTTCATCATTATTATCTGCTTTGCGTGTAAAAAGACTTACCAGCCAGGTTACCAGAAAAGCAAGGATAAATGCAGGCACAAGCTCATATATCCATTCTTTAAGAAAATCTACCCGAACCCATATCATTACAGTAACTGCACCGGTAATTATTCCGGAAATTACACCTGCTTGGGTAACATTTTTCCAGTATAATGCGAGTATTGATGTGGGCCCGAAGGCAGCTCCAAGTCCTGCCCATGCAAAAAGCACCAGCCAGAATACCAGTTGCTCTGCTACAAAACCCAGCATCAATGCCAATATTACAAGGAAAACTACAAACCATCGACTGATATAAACAAGTTTTCGCTGCGAAAGTTCCTTGTGCCGGTAAATCATCTTCTCATAGATGTCCCTTACCAGGGCAGATGCAGCAACAAGAAGCTGTGAATCGGCTGTTGACATGATGGCTGCAAAAATTGAAGCTATAACCACACCGAACATAATAGGATGGAGGTGCTCGCCTGCAAGGGTGGGATAAAGGTTTTCAGGATCTGCACCTGGCAGAAAACTCAGATCAGGAAAGTATATTCTTCCGGCCATTCCCGTTGCCAATGCTCCCAATGCCATAAGAATATTGGCTCCTGTACCTACCATGGCAGTCATTTTCAGCTTTGCCGGATTTTTTATTGACATATAACGGGCAATAATATGCGGATTTCCTACCGAACCCAGCCCGATCCCCAAAAACCCGATCAAGGCCCCGGCTGATAGTGCAAATGCACCGGTAAACCGACCTCCTTCGGTGGGTATAAGTGAAGCTTGTTCATAAAATTCACCAAATCCTCCCAAATGTATAATTGTAATAATTGGCAAAACTATCAGTGCAATAATCATAATAAACCCCTGTATGGTATCTGTTACACTTACTGCAAGAAAACCACCCACCACAGTATAAAATAAGATGATAACAGCAGTTAGCAGCAGGCCCTGGGTTTGTGTCATTTGAAAACCGGCACTGAAGGTTTTTCCACCGGCAACAAATTGTGCTGAAACATAGGCCAGCATAAAAATGATAATAATTACTGCCACCACAGTTCGTATGGTCCCTGATTTATCTCCAAATCGTTCTTCAAAAAAGTCGGGTATTGTAATACAGTCAAGTTTTTCGCTAAACCTTCTGATTCGTGGGGCATAAAAGAAAAAAAGAAAAAATTCAGCTGTAATATAACCAGCTGCAGCCCACAAAGCTGATAATCCAATTGTGTAAGCCATTCCGGTAAACCCCAGCAATAGCCAGGCGCTGCGGCCACTTACTACTGCCGACAGAGCCACCACCAGCATATTCATTTTACGTCCACCAATAAAGAAATTGCTTATTCCCTGTGATGAAAACCTTGCAGCCAGAACACCCACAATTACTATAAGTAAAAGATAGCCAATGAATGCACTTAATGCATAATTGTCAACATGAAGCACCAGGCTTTGAACTTCTTCCATGCATAATTGATTTTGGTTTGCCAAATAAACAACTAAAATACATAATTATTCCGGTAGGACGCAAACCTAAATCACCTCAAGTGTTTCTTTTTTTACCCATCCAACATTACCATCGGGTAAACCAATTTCCAGCCATTCTCCAATACCATTTCTTATATAAACTTTTGTGCCTTCATGCACAAGAAAAAGGTCAGGGCTCTGCGGAGAAGGAGAACTCTTTGCAGAAACTCTTGGATTCATAATAACAGCTTCATTGTCGGCTGTAAGTCTGTTATATTGTTTTTGGGCAAAAATAAATGAAAATACTGTAAGAAATAATAAAAATACTGCTGTATAAAAAGAAGCCTTTTTTACACCACGGGTGCGCGAAAATAGATATAAAGCGGTAAGAGAAAGAAATATAAAGAGCAGAATAATGGAAGTAATACCCCATCCTGTAGCTGACTGTATCTTAATGATATTTTGCCACCATCTTTCATAAAATAGCTTCGGGCGTTCATCTATACGATCTACTATTCTGTTTCTGGTAATTTGCAGGTTGTGTAAAATATTATCATTAACTGGATCAAGCCTGAGGGCTCTCTCGTAATGCAAAATCGCAGGCCCTAACCGATTGTTTTTAAAATAGGCATTACCCAGATTGTAATGTAGTTCTGAAGCTACAAATCCTTGTTCAAGAACCTGTTCGTATAACTCTGCAGCATATGAATATTCACTACGGGCATATGCTTCGTTGGCTTCTGCAATGAGCTGATCAGGGGTTTGAGGGTAAACCAATATACCTGCAAATGAAAAAAATAAAAATATCAGTATTGTTCTTTTCATAAATGTTTTATTTCTTTTTGCTACGTAACTCTTTTTCAATAGTAACAATGGTTTGCAGGGCTTTATTATAAATTTCAGCCATACGGTTTTCTTTTTTACCGGGCGCAAAGCGGGCAAACTCCGTATCATTTAATGTACTCATAAATTTATCGGAGAGTTCCTGGGGTACCTTTTGCGATTTAAAAGCGCCTGATACAGTTTCTTTATTGAGAATTGAAACAGGAATACTTAGTTTATCGGAAAGATAACCCCATAATGCCTTAAAAATCTCATCATAAAATTCATTTTCCTGCTTTTTATCCAGATAATTTTTTGCCAGTTTTAGTCTTTTTCTGGCCAACTTTTCAGCTTTCTTATTTCGTAAAAGCTGTTGGTTGCTTTGAAGCTTAATATAGTTTCTCCGGTAAATAAGGAAAAAGATAAACAGAGTAAACGGTATAATAATTAATAAAAAGAATAAACGACTCCCATAAAAGACATCTGCCTGACGGAATAATTTTACAGGTCCGGTGTATATATATCTGATATCGGTAGCAATTTGTCTGATATCTTCCTGGTTAATGGTTCCAGGTTCGGTCCCCGGAGAAGCAACATCACCACTCACAAATAGTGTAAATTCTGGGGTGGTTTTACTAACATATTTACTGCTTGTGGGGTCAAAGTAAACAAAATTAAAAGGTTGTATTATAAACTCACCACTGGTACGTGGAATCATAAGGTAGTCAAAAGTTCTTGACCCCGATACGCCTGCAGTAGTATTTCTGATATTATCATTTATATTTGGATCAAAAACTTCCAGGTTGGCCGGAAAATTAAAATCAGGTTTCCCAAGCATGCGCATATTCCCTTTGCCCGAAACGTTTACCTTCAAATTTACAGCATCATTGGGGTTAACTTCTGTAGCAGAAATATCAGCCGATACATCAAAATCAGTACCTACCATGCCGGTAAATGCCGCAGGGCGGTTTTGCACAGGCAAAGGTTTTACGTTAAGTTTAATTGTGTTGGAAGAAACAGTTTGTCTGATTTGCCGCTGATCAAAAGGAGACCCGCCAAAAAATTCATCAAAAAGGCTTTGGCGTCTGCGTTGTCCGGGCAAATTGATAACCATATCCACTTCAAGTGGTTCAATGGAAATCTCACCGCTCCTTTGGGCAAATAGAGCTACTCTTCTTATTTCTGCTACTCTGTATGTTTCTCCATTTATCGTCTGTGTGCGTGTTTGGGGAGAACCGGTTTGGGTAAGATTTTCTGACCAGAAACCTCTGTAGGAGGGAAGCTTTTCAACGTTGTATTGACTAACTCCCACTTTCGTTACTATCTCATAAGTGATAATTACCTGTTCACCCTGGTAAGGGTTCATATTATTTGCTGATGCTCTGATAAATATATCCCGGGCTGTAACCCCGTTTTCATCCTGTGTTCTGCTTTGGCCGGGATCGGGATCGGTTGTTTGGGGTGGTGTTGCAGCTGCTCCCACATTGATATTATTGGAATTGGAACGATATGTATTTCCGTCAACCTGCACGGTAGCAGGTTGTATGGTTTGGGTTCCTTCACGGGTTGCTTCTAAAATATAAGTATATGAAACAGACTCTGTGCGGGTTGTTTGGCCGTTAATGATTTGCATGGATGTACTTGATGACTGGCTGGGTCCGGATAGTACCCTGAAACCTTCAAAAGAAGGTGCGGTAAAATCCGATGGCCGGGCATTTATCTGGAAAGTAACACGAAAACGCTCGCCTACTGCAACATTGGCAGGGGCAGAGGCTGTAAACTCAATGTCATCTGCTTTACCTGCTGTTGACCAAAATAGTACAACTATCAAAAAAAATATCTTTTGCATAGGTTTAATTTTTTACCATTCTCTAACCGGTCTTTGCGGTATTGCCTGCTTTTCTTCTCTTTCAATTTTCTCCTGTATCTCCTGTTCCTGCTGATTCAGTGCATCAAGTATTCGTTGTGCATCCTCAGGGGAGATCTGATCGGGTCTGGGTTGTGGTTGCTCTTGTTGTTCCTGCTGGTCATCTTCTCCCTCCTGCGGTTGCTCCTGGTCGTCCTGTTGATCATCCTGATCATCTTCACCATCCTGATCCTGCTGCTGTTGTTGTTGTTCCTGTTCCTGCAACATCTTCATTGCCGTAGCCAGATTAAACCGGGTGTCATTGTCATCAGGTCTTATACGAAGTGAGTTTTTGTAAGCATCAATACCTTCGCTTATTTGCTGATTGCCCAGGAGTGCATTACCCAGATTGTGATATACATCGGCACGTCTGTTATCCGAAATGTCTGATTGTACTATACCTTCCAGAATATTGGAAGCTTCATCGTACCGACCCTGCTTGTATAATGAATTTGCCAGGTTATATAAAGCTTTAATATTACCCGGATCTTCTTCCAAAGCTTTTCTGTAATTCATTTCAGCATCCGAATAATTTTCATTCTTATACTCGCGGTTTCCTTTTCTCAAATCAGGATTGACATTTTGCGATAATGTATTCACACTAAATAAAAAGAAAGATAGTAAAAAAAGAATGATATGTCCAGAAGTTTTGTTTTTCATAAGGTTTATTTCATGAAAATGTATAACTAATCGTTTTTAAATATTTTACTTCGACATTACGATATATCAAAGAGTTTTATTTTGTTAAGCCATTTACTTTTTCTTTCAAAAATCAAAAATTCAACAAGAAAGAAAATCAGGGCCAGAGCAATAAAGTAATGAAACCTGCTTTCGTATTCAGCAAAACGAGTAGTTTCATATTCCTGTTGTTCCATCAATCTGATTTCTTCAAGAATTTTATTGAGTCCCAGATCAGGGCCGGTGCCTGTTTGAAACACACCGCCAGTTTGTTGGGCAATATTTCGCAGCATCGGTTCATCAAATCTGCTTACCACGGTATTTCCTTCATTGTCTCTGAGAAAACCACTCAACTGACCGCCACGGTATACCGGAATGGGTGCTCCCCGGGAAGTACCAATTCCAACAGTATGAATCATTATTCCCATATCAGATGCCCTGCGGGCAACAGATAAAGGGTCGTCCTGATGGTTTTCTCCATCCGATACAAGTATTATAACCCTGCTTTTATCATCCTGATTCGCAAATGTTGCAATGCTTCTTTCCAGGGCACTGCCGATGGCAGTTCCCTGTACCTGCACAGTTTCAGTATTTACTGTTCTCAATATCATTCTTGCCGCATCCAGATCAGAGGTAATGGGTACCTGTGTTACAGCCGATCCGGCAAAGACAACCAGTCCTACCCGGTCATTTTCCAACTGATCAATCAAACGTGATACAGCATGTTTTGCTCTATCCATACGATTGGGACGAATATCTTCAGCAAGCATACTGCGGCTTACATCAAGGGCAATCACAATGTCAATTCCTTTGCTGCGGGCTTCTTCGGTTTTAAACCCTATTTGCGGGTTTACTGCAGCCATAATGAGTGATGAGAAACCAAGTGTAAACAATATAAACCTGAGCCAGGGCCTTGCACTGGAACGCATCGGAAGCATACGGGCAATCAATTGCCCATGGCCTAACTTTTTTATTCTTCTGCTAGTGACGTAAACAGCCCTGAGAAATATTAAAAGCAGGACAGGTAAAAAAGCAAATAAAATAAAATATTCTTGATTTTCAAACCTCAGTATATCCATATCTGAATATATTCTTTAAGTAAAGTGTTTTAAGTTGTAACTCTTAGCCACGTATTTCTCAATAAAAAATCAAACCCTGCCAAAATGAGAGCCAATAAAATCAATGGTAAATATTCGTCAGTTTTTCTTGAAAATTCAATTACATCTATTTTGGAGCGTTCCAGTTGATCAATCTCTTTGTATATTTCACTAAGTGCAGTTTGATTATCAGCCCAAAAGTAAATACCACCGGTCATTTCTGCTATTTCCTGCAAAAGGGCTTCATCGACAGGAATTTCCACTTCGCGATATTGCTTACCAAAAGGTGTTTGAAATGGATAGGGGACCGGACCTGTACTTCCAACTCCCACGGTATATACCCTTATATTGTACATTTGAGCAATTTCTGCAGCAGTAAGCGGATCAATTGCTCCTGCATTATTTATACCATCGGTTAGCAAAATAACAACCTTGCTTATGGCATCACTTTCTCTTAATCTGTTAATGGCCGTGGCAAGACCATCACCAATGGCAGTACCATCTTCAACCATACCGGTATGCACACTTTTCAATAAATCTTTTAACAATACATGATCAGTAGTTAATGGCACCATGGTAAAACTTTCCCCGCTAAAAATGGTTAAACCGATTCTATCGCCGGGGCGCATGTTCACGAATTCAATGGCAGTTTCTTTGGCAGCTTCCATCCTGTTGGGTTTAAAGTCTTCGGCAAGCATAGAGCCTGAAATATCAAGAGAAACGACAATATCAATACCCTCAATGGTAACATCGCGTGTTCGGGAAGTTGATTGTGGTCGGGCCAGCGCAACGATAAGCAGAGCAAAAACAAGTATTCTTAACACAAAAGGCAGGTGCAGAAAATATAACCGAAAGCTTTTATTTACATTCTTCATAAATCCCGAATGTGAATACTGCATCTCAGAATGCTGATATTTGTTTCGCCAGATGTAATATCCCACGAGTAAAGGAATTACCAGAAGAAAATAAAGAAACGGTTGATATGCAAATGTAATTTCGCTAAACATTTTCACTATTCAGTTTACAAAAATTGATCTTTAAATAAAAATTCTTTGATGGCTTAATTTCTTACCAAATCAGTCACTATTTTTGGTTTCTTCTTCTCTGACCCGTGTAAGATTTACAAACTCAAAAGCACTTTCAAGTGATTTTTCATTTTCCTGGCCCCCGGGAGCGTGTTTGGCAAATTTCACAAGGTCTGCCAATTGTAAACATTCACTGAGTATTTCTTCAGATTCTTTTGATATTTGTTCGCTCCTGAATGATTCCATTACTTCCGAACTTGTCATTTCCATGGCATTTATATTGAAACGTTTTTCAATATAATGCCGGAGAATATCGGTTAATTCACTGTGGTATTCCTTAATTTTACCCTGTTGCCATAGTTTACGTGCTTTTAACTTTTCAAGGCTGCTTATTGCAGCGATATGAGCGGGTATATCGGGTTTTTCCCAGATAGTTGCAGGTTTTTCTACCGTTTTTCTTCGACGCAAATAAAGAAGAAGTGCTGTAATTACCAGTGCCAGAGCAATACTTCCCAAAGCCCAGGGTAATACCTCTCTGAAAGTCACTGGTGCTGAGATGATGGTTTTTATGTCTTTCAACTCTGTATATTCATCAATGAGAAATTCATCTACTTCAAGCAACAAAGGTTCACTTTCTGCTTCAAGGGTATCGGTAGCGGATAGGAATCGGAATATGATAGGCTCAATGGGATGAAATCCCTCTTCCCATGAAGTAACTGTTAAAGAGCGTCTAAAGTGTTTCTGGCTTTGCTCAGCAGCTTCAAGTGAATCCGTTTGGCCATGGTTGAGAATTTCAATAACAGGACTTATCTGTTCATTGAAAACGGGCATTTCCAGTTTCAAACTATCCGGATATTTTATATCAAAAACAAGCTGCACCGGTTCACCCATGAAGATTTTCTGAGGCTCAATGCTGCTTGTTATCTGTTGTGCTTTTACTGATGGATGCAATAAAAACAAAACAAGTAATAAAAGAATATATCTGAATTCAGGAATTTTCATATTCCGATCATTTTTTCTCCGGGTAAAAAGTAATTATGCATGAATTATTGAATACGTCTCTTAAATAAAGCTATCAATGGCGGAACATAGTCCTGCCCAGTGCTGATAGATGTAAGATCAACCGAAGCCTTGGTAAATGTATTTTTCAGGAACTTCTCATGGTTCATTTTCCATCTTTTAAGATTTTCCCTGAAACTTTTACTTGATGTATCTGCCCAGATCATTTTCCCGCTTTCTGCATCACGGATCTTCATCAAGCCAACAGCGGGTATTCCACTCTCCAGGGGATCGTAAATACGGATACCCACCAGATCATGTTTTTTTGCAACAATTGATAATGCATCATCAAATCCTTTGTCCTGCATATCGGAAATAAGAAAAGCTACCGACTTTTTCTTGATAACATTTCTCATGTATTTAAGAGCTCCTGCAATATCAGTGCCTTGTTCAGCAGGTTTAAAGTCAATTAATTCTCTGATTATTCTCAAAATGTGAGTTGTTCCTTTTTTGGGAGGAATAAACTTTTCTATGGTGCTGCTAAAAAAAATCACACCTACTTTATCATTATTATTTATGGCAGAAAAAGCAAGTACCGCAGCTATTTCGGTGATCATTTCCTCTTTAAGTTGTTTTTGAGAACCGAATTCATTGGATCCGCTCACATCAATCAGCAGCATTACAGTAAGCTCACGTTCTTCTTCAAAAACTTTCACATATGGGTGATTGAACCGAGCTGTTACATTCCAGTCAATTGATCTTATATCATCACCAAACTGATATTCGCGTACTTCAGTAAAAGCCATTCCTCGGCCCTTGAAAGCGCTTTGATAGTTTCCGGCAAAGACCTGGTTGGAAATACCCCTGGTTTTTATTTCAATTTTCCGTACCTTTTTTATCAGTTCTTTGGTTTCCATATGATTAAGGAACTTCTACAGTATTTAAAATATCATTAATGATATCCTCGGTTGTAATGTTTTCTGCTTCTGCCTCATAGGTAAGTCCAATGCGGTGGCGAAGCACATCAGGACAAATGGCTCTTATATCTTCAGGAATAACATAACCCCTTCGTTTAATAAAAGCATAAGCTTTGGCAGCCAATGCCAGGTTAATGCTTGCACGGGGTGAGCCTCCATAACTGATAAGTGGCTCCATTTTTTCCAGCTTATAATTTTTTGGATACCGTGTAGCAAAAACTATATCGGTAATGTAGTTTTCAATTTTTTCATCCAGATAAACATCTCGCACTACCTGCCGTGCTTTAATAATATCAACAGGATTTAAAACAGGAGTTGTAAACGGAAATTCACCGGTAACGTTTTGTCGTATAATCAACTTTTCTTCTTCTTTTTGCGGATAATCAATCATAATTTTAAGCATAAACCTGTCAACCTGTGCTTCGGGCAGGGGATAGGTTCCTTCCTGCTCAAGCGGATTTTCAGTGGCCAGAACAAGGAAGGGTTCATCTAACGGAAAAGTTTGATCACCGATGGTTACCTGACGTTCCTGCATGGCTTCGAGTAATGCACTCTGTACCTTTGCAGGTGCCCTGTTGATTTCATCAGCAAGGATAAAATTGGCAAAAACTGGCCCTTTCTTTACCAGAAACTCCTCCGTTCGCTGCGAATAGATCATTGTACCAATAAGGTCGGCAGGGAGGAGGTCCGGTGTAAACTGTATCCTTGAAAATTTTGCCTTTATTGAATTTGCAAGTGATTTAATGGCAAGGGTTTTAGCAAGTCCAGGAACTCCTTCAAGTAAAATATGCCCGTTGGCCAGTAAACCGATTAATAATCTGTCTACCATTCCTTTCTGGCCAACGATAACTTTTTTCATTTCCATACTCAAAATGTCAACGAAAGAGCTCTCTTGTTGTATCCGTTCATTCAGTTCTTTGATATCCATAATTGTTATTGAGTTATTTTGTGAAGATGTGCTGCAAAAATAGGTTTTGCATAGCCTAAACAGATTTTTTTATAGTTAATATATGTTAAAGTTACGGTTAAAAAATTTAAGTGAAATATTTCTAAAAATATTGGTAATAATATCGTATACATTAATTATGATTTTAAATTAGATGAAATTGAAAAGTACCTTCATTCAAAAAAAGTTGAAAATCTTTCCCTGGCTGGAATAAACAGAAATATTTATATAATCAGTTTAACGGAAAATATTTTTCAGAATCACAAAAGGTGAATGCATTATAAGTAAATTTCTAATCACAGATGATTAGATTTAGTAAATTAGCAAAGAATTAAAAATGTAACACAAAAAAAAACTTTCAAATGATGAAAAAAATTTTACCCCATCTTGCTTTTGCTTTAACACTGTTGATTTTTGCAAACTGCGGCCAGCGGCAACCCACATCTGAAGAAACAACACTTCCCGAAACCGAAAATCTGGAATCCGAAGTGCATCAGGCATTTTTTGATAATCTGAGAACACTGTGCGGACAATCCTTTAAAGGAGAGCAGGTATACAGAAGCCATCATGGCGAAAGCTGGGCCGGCCGCGAAATGATCATGCATGTTAGTGTTTGCGAGAACAATCAAATACACATTCCTTTTCATGTGGATGATGATCACTCACGAACCTGGATGTTTTTGAATGAAGAAGGTAAGCTAAGGTTCAGGCATCAACATTTACATGATGATGGTACCCATGAAGAAGGATCAATGTATGGAGGATATGCCAATGACCAGGGTAATGCATTTGTGCAATATTTTCCTGCTGATGAATATACAGCACAGGTTATTGAAGATGGTGGTGGAAATATATGGACTGTAAGTTTATTAAATCCAAATCCTCCGTATGATGTTATGACTGTTTTTTCTTACAGACTTGATCGTGATGGTGAAAAACGTTTTGAAATTGTTTTTGACATTACAAACCCCATCTGAAAAAGATAGTTTTCGTTGAGATAATTGAGTGAGATAAATATTTCAATCTGTAAACCAATGATTTATAAAA
>SLOJ01000231.1 GCA_007132585.1 Bacteroidales bacterium
GTACTACCTTAACGGCATTCATCCATCCGCCTGATTTCGGAAGTGATTTCAAGGCAGTTGGGAAAACTGCAAATAAGCTAAATGGTATAGCCAATGCAAGGCTAAAGCCCAGCATACCAATAGCAGGACCAAAAACATTTCCACCTGTGGCAGCATCTACCAGCAAAGTACCAACAATGGGTCCGGTGCAGGAAAATGAAACCAGTACAAAAGTGAATCCCATTAAAATCACACCCAGTAAACCACCGGTTTTATCAGCTTTATTGTCAAGAGCAGTCGACCAGCTTGCTGGCATGGTAAGTTCAAAGGCACCAAAGAAGGATGCTGCAAAAAATATCAGCAGAGCAAAGAAGAACAAATTAAAGCCGGGGCTTGTTGCAAGTGCATTCAAGGTATCTGCACCAAAAATCATACTGATAGCCAGACCCAAAACTACATAACTGAAAACAATCGTGAAACCATAAAAGAAAGCATCACGAATAGCTCTTGCACGGTTCTCGGAGTTGCGTAAAAAGAAACTTACAGTGAGGGGTATCATGGGAAATACGCAGGGAGTGAGCAAAGCAAGCAATCCACCCAATATCCCGGTTATAAACATACCCCAGAATGAGCGTCCGGTATCATCATCTGTTTCCGGGACATAAATACGGATTTCTGCCTCTTCTTCATCTGTAGCTTCCTCTTCCAGCATTTCATCTGCATCCTCCTCCTCGATTTCTTGCTGAATATCAGCAGCTGCAACTTCAGGTTGTGCTGCAGGGCCTTCTCTGCCCGGAAGGTTAAATGAAAATTCTATGTAATCAGGAGGTAAGCAGGATGTTGCATCGCAGCACATAAATACAAGTTCGCCGGTAACCTTTAAAGGACTTTCTGACAAAACTTCCACTGTGCGACTGAAAGTAACTTCCCGGTCGCTGTACATGGATAATTCCATGTCAAAGTTTGGATCAAACTTTACTTCAGGATTGGGCGCCTGCATATCGCCGACAAACCGAAAACCATTGGGTTCGTTAAAATCAAAGCTGGTAGGTATAGGTCCTCCGGGAGGAACATCCATACCATAAATTGACCAGCCGGCATCAATGCGGGCAGTGAACTTAATTTCATAAGTATTTTCAGAAATTTTCTCCTGCGAGAAACTCCATTTTACAGGCTCCAGTATCTGCGCCTGCAAGCTCATAATTCCGGCCAGCAAAATGAAAATACCGGCTGTAAAAAACTTTTTCATAAAATGTGTCATATCTGTTCTTATGTGTCGTCTCAAAGCCAACGATCAGTTAAGGGTTTGGTTTGAATTTGTAGTCTTAAAAATATGTAATTATTGAAATGTATTCAATCTTATCAGGGTGCAAAATTAAAACAATCATTTGGTTTGATCCAATAATTTTACCTCCAATACCCTCTGAGTTGTTTTCTTTACTCTGAAACGGTTATCAATTCTGAACCCCACAACCCAGGCAATCTTATCATCAGATGTCAGCAACCAGATATTCTTTTTCTCTGTTCTGGGTATTTTTACATCAGTTAAAAAGTCGCTGATCTTCTTTTTTCCTGACATGCCCAGGGGGAGAAAATAATCTCCATGCCTGGGTTTTCTTAAAACAAGGGGATACCGGAGTTTATCCGCATCCATAAATGCAGTGTTATTATCAGCAATTATTTGAGATAAAGAAAAATCCTTGTGGTAGCTAAAAATTAACTTAGCTCCGGGTATGATGATATCTTTCTGGTTAAAATTAACTGAATATTCATCGGCTTTGGGTTCTTTTTGGGTTGAAATAATCAGGTAATCTCTGTCTTTCAGGCAACTGTGGCTTGAAGAATAAAAAATTTTGCCCGCTTGCCCTTCCAGGCTTTCGGTAATGTCACTCACAACAGAAGGCTGAAACCCGTATTCACGCAAAAGTTCAAATAGTAAAACATCCCGGGCCGCATATGCCGATAAAACATCAATAGGAATCCTTACGGTATCGCCTTCTTTTTTAACATACTTACCTAAAACCTGATCAATCATTGAATCGAGAAGACTTTGATTGCCATATACTATGCGCGAAAGTTCTTCAATATTTGCAATAAATGAAGGGTTGATCTCTTCAAAGACAGGTACAACCTGATGCCTGATTTTGTTACGTAAATATTTCTCCTCTTTGTTGGTAGAATCTTCGCGGTATTTAAGCTCGTTGTCATTTACAAAAGCTTCAATTTCTTTTCTTTCAAAAATTAATAAAGGCCTTATGATACCATCCCCTTTCATCGGAACACCCTTTAATCCCCGTAAACCGGTACCTCTGGCAAGGTTTATCAAAACTGTTTCTGCAAGATCATTTTTATGGTGAGCTGTAGCAACATAATTATATCCCTCTGATTTTCTTAACTCTTCAAACCACCTATAACGTAAATCGCGCGCTGCCATTTGAATGCTTACTTTTTGAGTCTTCGCAAAGAGTTTTGTATTAAAGGATTTACAATAAAAAGGAACATTCAGCTTGTCAGCCAATTCTTTTACAAAAAGTTCATCGAGTTCAGAGTCATTTCCCCGTAACTTGAAATTGCAATGTGCCAGCGCAAATTGATAGCCTGAACGATAAAACAAATGAGCCATAACGACAGAATCCATTCCACCGCTAACGGCAAGTATCACAGATTGATCAGGGCCAAAAAGCTTCGTCTTTTCAATATTTTTTACAAATTGCGTTATCAAACCTTTTCTGTTTTTAAAACATGTACAGGATTATAATTTAAGAATAGAGCCAGAGAGTCATTCCGCTTTTTTTGATTTTTCCAAAAACTCAAAAAAATAAAAGTAGTTTAATTGATTTTCAAATCTGATTAAGAGAATATTTAACTCATTTTTGTTTGTATAGGTTTTCAAATATAATAAACATATCATTTTCGCCAGACAAATAGCATCATCTTTTATATAACAAATATAACTCCAGTTTAATGTAACTATTGTTTATACATGATCGTCTTAATACCAGAATCAAAATAACAATCTAAAAAGATCATTTTCCATGAAAACAAGAATTATACTCCTGGGCATCCTTACATACTTTTTTTCGGCAGGTACAGCTTTAGCAGAAAACACCGGTTTAACAATTAAGCTCTTTTTACAAAATGGTGAACAAATTTATCTATACTTAACACCTGAAAAAAACCAGGAAAACGAACATTCATTTGACCTGAAAATGGTCATCCAACAGGTGAAGGATCAAAAACCAGGAACCAGTAATTTTGATATTAAACCATTTATTAAACCGGAAAAAGATGTAGCCGAAGATGACATCGATATTAATAATATTTTTCAGGAAACGAATGAAAGCAAAAAGGCAAAATAACCATTTCCTTTGTTGTTGTTTTTGTTTTTCAAAGAGACTGCCGCATTAAAGTGCAGTCTCTTTTTTTTCGTTTAATTTAATTAAATATTTACGAACAAATGAATACATTAAAATTTTCAGAAAGGTTTAAATTAATAAAGACAGGTAAGAAAACACTGTTGTTTATTTTATACTTTTATTTCTTTACTTTTAAAGTACCAAAATAAACATCAATGCATGATAATTTGTTTTTCTGTTGGAATTGCATTATGTTAGCAAGTACAAATATTCATTAATTTTATTTTGTAAAATTTACATTTTTATGAAGTCAGGAAAAAAAATATGGGGCATTTTGGCTGCATCAACCATAGGTGCTTTGACAGGAATATTGTTTGCACCAGATAAAGGTGTAAATACACGTAAGAAAATAGCAGAGAAAGGAAAGGATTATTCTGCGGTACTCAAAGACGAGTACCAAAAATCACTTTATAATCTGACAAAAGCATTTAAAAAAGGCAAAACTGAAGTTTCATATACCCCTAAAAAATCACCCAAAAAAGATCAGCCTTAATTATGTTTTATTTTCTTTTTTATTAGTCTTTATTAGTCTGCTATTTATCGATTTTATCGGTTTGTTATCCTGACAAACATTTTTATACTTCAGGCTAATATAAATCTATACCTGATGCATACCATCCTGTGAATTACTCATCAAACAAAAAACCCCCACCTTAAAAAAGATGAGTGTTTAAAAAATCCGGCGACGACATATCGTCTGAGTGTGTGCTTTTACAAGAGCCTTGCTCGTAGTAAAAGTACTACAACGAAGAGATCCCGCCTTATGCGGAACTCTCCAGGGGTTATCCCGACAAAAAAAGCCCCTACCAATTAAGATA
>SLOJ01000235.1 GCA_007132585.1 Bacteroidales bacterium
ATACTTTATTAAAAATGAAATCCATATTGATTACCCCGGTAATAGGCGACTTTTTCTGGCCTACCGGACTCTTTACGGCAGCGATCTTGGCCGCACAAGGGGTAATGTAAAATATCCCGATGTCTTCGGCATCATGTCCTTCATCGAGCAACATTTTGTTATAATAAGATGCAGATACATCCAGGGGAGCTTTCAGCAACATCAGTTTCTCGGTAAGGGTTGGAAAACGTACCTGTATCAGGCGCACGATGGCCGGACAAAATGTCGACATCAGCGGCATATCTGTATCCCGCTCAGTGATGTAGCGGGCCATCTGATCCTTTAATATCTCCGCACCATGCTCCACCTCATACACATGGGTAAACCCCAGCTCCATCAACACACTCGAAACCTGCATTAGAGAAACATTCTCAGGAAACTGTGCCATCAAAACCGAAGGTATCAAAGCTACTCTTTGCTTGTAACGGAATATCTGGCTGAAATCGTCCTGCTCAACAATAATGGCACCCACCGGACAAGCCCTGTAGCACTTGCCGCAATCCACACAATAATTATCCATCAGCACAGCCTTCCCCTCTTTAATACGAATGGCCTGCGTAGGGCACACATTCATACAATGGGAGCAGCCAATGCAAACGTCCTTCCGGAACTTCAGCGCATGATGGAAATATTTAGTGCTCATTGTTTGTTATTTTACCGCGGAGACGCTAAGGCGCCATGATCGCAGAGTTTTATTTTGTATTTCGATATTCGTATTTCGATATTAGCTTCGCTGAGCTCGCCTTCGGCTCGGTTCGTATTTCGTATTTCGGATTTCGTGCTTCTTGCTTCCGTCTCCCATCTCCCTACCCAAACATCATCCTTATCTCCACCGTCGTACCCTTCCCTACTTCGCTGCTGATTTTCAGTTCATCGGCGTTCTTCTTCATATTGGGAAGGCCCATTCCGGCGCCGAATCCCATTTCGCGTACTTTGCTGCTGGCGGTAGAGTAACCTTCTTTCATAGCCTCATCGATATTCTCAATTCCGGGACCCTCATCCACCAGTTTAATGATGATCTTTTCTTCATCAACATCCACGTAAATAGTGCCGCTGTATGCATGAGCAACAACATTCACCTCAGCTTCATAGGTGGCTACTACAGTGCGTTTTATGATTCCCAGGTCTACATTCAGCTGCTTGAGCATTTTCTTGATCTCACTTGAAGCAAATCCTGCCCGTGTGAAATTTCCGCCTTCTATCTGGTATTCAAAATGCATATCCGGGGTATCAGCTATTATTTAAAAGATCGGTGAAATACCTGCCTGGTATAAAATACCACAGGTTCTGAAAACAGAATATCTGCACTCCAATACTGTAATGTCATTTTCTTCTGCCAGTTGTTGCATCTCTGGAGATACTTTTTTATTTCTGGCAAATACAATACAATGAATATCCGACATTTCGGCCGTGCGCAGGGTTTGTAAATTAGCCAATCCTGTAATGAGCAGCACATTATCATCCTTAAGGGTAAGCACATCACTCATAAGGTCCGATGCAAATGCAATATCTATATTATGATCAGCCAGATCATGACCTGTTATGATGTTTGCATCCAGTATTTTGGCTATTTCTGCTATGGTCATAGTATTAATGTTGAGTTATCATGGTTTGCCCTTTTTCTGAAATCCTTAATCTCCTGCATTTATTCTGATCTAAAGTAAATGAAACAGTTACTTTAAAATCTGATGCAAAGATAAGTTGTTGCAAATCAAAAACCAAAGAAAGTTGTTAATATTTTCACATCTTATTTAATACTACGAATTAGTATATTAGTTAACTTTAAGGTATGTTTTTTACGACAAGAACTATTTAAATCAAAATACCGGATGTAATTTAGAATGTGTTTAAGTTAGGAAGTGTCAACAGGTTAACAACTGTCAGAAATTACTGATTATTCAGCCGGTTTAGAATTACGGCAAGGTCGGAGTATACGCTTGTGTTCTCAACAATAATATTATCAGGAACTTTTATAGATTGGGGAGTGAAATTCCATATAGCTTTAATGCCCCATGCTACCATGAGGTCGGCAATTTCCTGTGCTTTTGCATCGGGGGTGGTAATAATGCCCAGGCGGACATTCATTTTGCGCGAAAGGTCGCGAAATTCATCAATAGGATGAATCTTTACATCATTGAGCACATTGTTTACTACGGCAGGATCTATGTCAAAGCCGGCAACAATATGCAAACCGTAACTCTTTAAACCCTGGTATTTGATAAGGGCACGTCCCAGGTTACCCACGCCAAACAAAAAGGCTTTCTCCTGGCTGTTAAAATCGAGAAACTGTATTATGGTGTCGATAAGCAGATTTACATTATAACCGATCTTGGTTCTGCCCTTTATACCTGTATAAGAAAGATCCTTGGTAACCAGTGTGGAATCCATCTTGAAATTGGCGGCAATCTGTCCACTTGAAACAAATTCAACATTGTTGATCTTTAATGATTTGAAAAAACTCAGATAGCCCGGTAAACGCCTGAGGGTGGGTTCAGGAATCTGGTTTATGTCTCCTTTTCCATTGCTGGTTCTTATTCTCATATTTAGCCTTTTAAAGGTTCAATTCATTTTTCTGTGCAGAACTTTTTTTATGCCTGGTTTTTGGATATTAAATAATTATTTCTGCAATGCAAAGATACAATAATTAACAATATTGCGATAATTATTTGCCATATGTTGTTAATAAAATAACAATATTGAGTTTATTAGGTATATCTGAAAAAATTTACAATGTTGATTATTAGATATATACTGGATATCAATCAATTTTTCAGAGTTATATTTTTTGCTATTAACAGATATTATTCCCTTAAAGTTAAAACTTTTTTATAAATCTATAGCTATATTTTTCTTTTATAGAAATCTTAAATGGTTATGTAAGCGAATAATAAAGTGACTATACACAATTAATCACATTTTATTTTTTATAAAATCTCACTGTATAAATAACTTAAGTTTTCAGTACTTTAAAGGAAAGCAAAATAGAATTGATAATACAGAATAGCTTATAATAGCCGGAGTCTGCATTGATTGCAGACTTCCGGCTTTTATTATTTGCGTGTTCCTGTTTTGCAGGATTCAGATTTAATACCTCTTTCTTGGGTAGTAATGCGTATGCAATAAATCGTGCGATTTGTGCCCTAATGGTTCATGCAGGAACGATTTATAAATTTCCTGAACCTCAGGGTTCTCGTGCGATTTACGCAGAGTCAGCTTCTCATCTTCCTCATAGATAGCAGCTGCACGTTTTTTACGGATCTCCATATTGGTGGGTATGGGCTGGCCACCGCCACCAATACAACCGCCAGGGCATCCCATCACTTCAATAAAGTGATAATTGGCGGTTCCGTCTTTTACGCGGTTCATCAGTTCCTTTGCATTTGACAATCCATGGGCAATGGCCACCTTCAGTTCAACTCCTTCCAGGAAGCTCCACTCGGGTTTCACGTCTTTTATTTTAACGGCTGCCTCCCTTATACCTTCCATTCCTCTTACAGGCTTGATATTCAGATTGGCGAAGGGCACCTCACGTCCGGTTACAATCTCGTAAGCTGTACGCAGAGCAGCCTCCATAACACCACCTGTGTTACCAAAGATTACAGCAGCACCGGTTGAATCACCAAGGATACTGTCATATTTTTCATCTTCGAGCTTCTCAAAGTCAATACCTGCCTGGTGTATCATACGACCCATCTCACGGGTGGTAAGAACAAAGTCAACATCCTTATAACCACTGCCACGCATCTCAGGTCTGTCAGCTTCATACTTCTTGGCGGTACAAGGCATAATAGATACTACAACCATCTCAGCAGGATTCTTATTGATCTTCTCAGCATAATACGTTTTGGCCAGCGGGCCGAACATTTGCTGCGGCGATTTACAGGTTGACAGATTATCAAGATAATCGGGGAAAATGTGCTCCTGGAATTTAATCCAGCCGGGTGAACAACTGGTCATCATGGGCAGAGCCACATCCTTACCGTCAACCAATGCTTCTTTAAGCCTTGTCAGTAGTTCAGTGCCTTCTTCCATGATGGTAAGGTCGGCAGTAAAGTCAGTATCAAGTACTTTATCAAAACCCAATCTGCGTAAAGCTGCGACCATTTTACCTGTTGATCTGTTGGGCCCCATGCCGAACTCTTCACTTATGGCA
>SLOJ01000045.1 GCA_007132585.1 Bacteroidales bacterium
TATTGCCCGCGAATAGTATTTTCTGCAACATCTTTTTCTGATAAAGGACGTAAGGATTGTAAAACTTTTACGGTTTCGTTGCGAATGGCATCAGCATCCATTGATGCCGGTGGCTCCATGGCAATAAGACCCACCAGATGAAGCAGGTGATTTTGCACCATATCACGTATGGCCCCGGATTGGTCATAATATCCGGCACGATTTTCCACACCAAAATTCTCGGCAGAAGTAATCTCAACATGATGTATAAAATTCCTGTTCCACAGAGGTTCGAAAATTCCATTTGAGAACCGTGTAACCAGAACATTTTGTACGGTTTCTTTGCCAAGGTAATGGTCTATTCTGTAAATCTGGTTTTCTTTCCAGTTCTTTTTTAACGATTCATTCAGTTGAACGGCACTTTGCAGGTCGTAACCAAAAGGTTTTTCAATGATAATTCTTTTCCATCCTTCTGATTCATCGTTGAGTGCGGCTTTTGCAAGCAGTCTGGGTATAACCTCATAAAGCGATGGGGGAGTGGACAGATAAAAGATCAGATTGAAGTCATGCATAGAATTTTGTTCCCTCAGAAGTTGCAGTTTTTCCCTGAGTGCTATGTAAGATTCTTCGCTTTGCGTATCAGCCTGCAGATAAAATAAGCGTTTCAAAAACCCTTTGATATATTTTTGATCTTTTCTGTTAGCATTTTTCAGAGCTGTGTGGTTATGCTCCCGGAAATCGCTGTCAGAAACTGAACTACGACCAATGCCCAAAATTAAGAACTTTTCCGGCAACATTTTGAGCGCTTCAAGTTCAAAAAGGGCGGGCATTAGTTTGCGTTTCGTAAGATCTCCTGTGGCTCCAAAAATAATGAGGATATGATTTTCAGGTATGTTATTTTGATTACTCATTTTTTTTTGACTTTACGGCATGACCACCAAACTGATTGCGCAGCGCTGCCAGCATTTTCATGGCATATGAGTCTTTTTGCCGGGATTGAAAACGTGTGTATAAAGCAGCAGTGATTACATGGGCAGGAACATCAAAATCTATGGCGGTTTGTACGGCCCATCGACCTTCACCACTATCCTGAACATAGGATTCCAGCTGTTCCAGTTTTGGATCGTTCTTTAATGCATTCACTGCAAGTTCAAGCAACCATGAGCGCACTACGCTTCCATACTGCCAGGCATCGGCAACTTTGGCAATATCAATATCATAGGGGGCCTTTTCGAGAATTTCAAATCCTTCGGCGTAGGCTTGCATCATACCATATTCAATGCCATTGTGTACCATCTTTACCATATGTCCTGTGCCTGAAGGGCCGCAATAAACATATCCGTATTCAGGAGCCAGCGATTTGATAACAGGTTCAATATATTCTGCAGCTTCTTTATTTCCACCATACATCAGGGAGTAACCATTTTGAAGCCCCCATACACCGCCACTGGTGCCGCAATCTATAAAATGAATATTTTTCAGGGCAGCTTTTTCAGCACGTTGCTGTGTTTCTTTCCAGTAGGAATTGCCCCCGTCTATTATAATATCATCTTTGCTGAGGAGTTCAAGCAAAGCATTCAGGTTCTGATCAACAGGTTTTCCTGCAGGCACCATGAGCCACACTACTTTTTCAGCCGGGAGCTTTTCTGTTAATTCCTTTAGTGAGCTTGCTGCTATGGCTCCCAGTTTTTCAATTTCATGAACAGTATCTTCTGATGGATCCCATGCTACTACCTGATGTCCGTCGTTTAATAGACGCTGCACCATGTTGAACCCCATTTTTCCTAATCCTACAAATCCGATTTTCATAATTTCTATTTTTTTGTAAATCTGAGTTCAGAACCTTAAAACTTTTTTATTTATTAATTAAAGATAAAGTCCAATTTGTTCAAATTGTTTTTCAAAGATTAGATTTTTCAGATATCAGATACCAGATAATAATTGCATTCAGATTAAATGTAAAAAAAATGTAAATTCCAGAAGATTCATCAGCATAAGAGTCTTAGTATTTATTGATTCCTGACGGATTGTCGAAAATGGTTTAATTAAGCGTTTGATTGTTGTGAAATTTTCTGATAAAAAACCACTACCTTTATAAGAAGAAACTAATAAGAGTAGTTAATTTTAGTCGATACCAGAGCATAAATATGATTAATAATAACGATTTTGCTTCATTTATTGAAACCTATAAAAGCAAACTAACCGAACTTTTTACAAGGAGAAATAACGAAAGCCTTATGGCTGCTCAAAGGGGTATGCCTCCATACGTTTTAAGGCAAATTCTCGAATGCAATCCTTTAACAACCTTTATACCTAAAGAATACGGGGGGCGTGGTGCAAAGACCCACGAAACACTTAGCATGCTTGAAGTAAGTTCCTACCAATCATTGCCATTATCATTGATGATGGGGATAAACGGAGCCTTGTTTCTTCAGCCGTTGGCGAATTATGGCAACGAGGATGTAAAGAAAAAAATATTCAAAGACTTTCTCGATGCTAAAAATATGGGTGGTTTAATGATCACCGAACCCAATTTTGGAAGTGAAGCATTAAAGATGCAAACCGGATTTTTAAAATCAGGAGATCACTATAATGTCTCAGGTCTAAAGCATTGGGCTGGGCTTACGGGATGGGCCGATTACTGGCTAATTACAGCCCGGGAAAAAGATGAGAAGGGCGATTTGGGAAGAGATATCGGGTTTTTTATCCATGATACCAGCAATGGCGGAATTGATGTGGAAGAGGTTTTTCAGAATCTCGGACTTTATATGCTGCCTTATGGCCGTAACCGGATTGAGATACAAGTACCTGAATCCCATCGCCTGCAACCTAAAACTACCGGTGTTACCATGATGCTTGATTTATTGCACCGGAGTCGCCTGCAGTTTCCCGGAATGGCTACCGGTTATTTAAAACGTATGCTGGATGAGGGAGTTCAGCATTGCAAGACACGTCATGTTGGAGGTACCAGCCTTTTCAATTATGACCAGGTGAAAGAAAGACTGGCACATCTGCAGTCCTATTTCACAGTAAGTTCAGCCATGAGTTTTTTTACCAGCTCAAATATATCGCTGGAGAAGGACACTTCACGCTTTGATCTGACTGCCAATTCTATTAAATCGGTTGTAACTGATTATATGCAATCGGCAGCTCAAAACCTTTTACAACTTGTGGGAGCCAAAGGTTACAAACTGGACCATATAGCAGGGAGATCTATTATCGACAGTCGCCCCTTCCAGATATTTGAAGGTTCCAATGACATTCTTTACCAGCAGATATCTGAATCTGTTTTAAAATTGATGCGCAAAACTTCTTCAGTCAATCTTTATGATTTTCTAAAAGGTTATCCACACACCGATAAAGCTGCCGGGTATTTCAAAGATGTTTTGAACTTTAATGTTGATCATAAGATGGCTCAACGAAAAATGGTGGAACTGGGTCAGGCTGTGGGCAGGTTGGTTTCCATGAATATGACCATCGATCTTGGGCTCAAAGGTTTTAACCAGGAGATGGTTTCAAACAGCCTTGCTTTGCTTCAGAAAGAGATAAGAACAATACTCAGCTCTTACAGTTTTGATAAGAATGCGGATGTACTGCATGATCATGAAGAGAACAGTAGCTGGCTTTCTCTCATGCCGTTACCGTCTAGGTAATGAGACAATTTGCCTTAAAAAACCAATAAGTATCTGATTTTTGAGTAAATTTTCACACTAATCTTTCTGGATATTGATCTTGTAACCAACTCCTTTCAGGGTTGTGATCTGGATTTCAGGATCCTGCGAAAGGTAATCCCGCAATTTGGAAATATATACGTCCAGATTACGGGAATTATAAAAAGAATCATCGCCCCAAATGCCCTTAAGGATATCCTGCCTTAAAACCGGATTCTCCATGTCCTGAGTAAGAAGTGAAAGCAGAAGAGTTTCGCGGTGGGAGAGTTTTCTTATCTGGTTGTCAAAATGTAGTTCGTAGCGTTTGGGGTAGAAAGAAAAGCGTCCCAGTTGAATTTTTTCGGTTTTGTTTTCTTCTCTGTTTTTGCCGGAAATTGTTGCGGTAAGTTTCAGCAGATTGTGAATTCTAACGATAAGCTCTTCCATGCTGAATGGCTTTTTCAGGTAATCGTTGCCACCTGAATCAAAACCTTCCAGCAGGTCGTTTGTCTGGGTCTTGGCCGTAAGAAAAATAACGGGGATAACCGGATCAA
>SLOJ01000250.1 GCA_007132585.1 Bacteroidales bacterium
AATATCGATGCTTTCCGCCACGATGTGCAGGCGGCATATCCATTCTATCAATCCGACGAAATTGCACTCAAGACCATAATACGGTCCAACCCCGGGCTGGTTCTGCTTAAGGATGGTGTGGTAAAAGCCAAATGGCATTACAGGAATATACCGGAGTTTCATGAAGTTAAGGAAGAATATATGAGTGAGTGAATGTAGAAAAATGAGAAAGTAAGAAAGTGGGAAAGTGAGAAAGTAAGAAAGTGGGAAATTGGGGGAATAGGGAAGGGTTATTAAGTTATCGCAGCGAAGCGGAGATCCCGAGAGCGATTAGCGATTCGGGATTAGGTTAATGGGTTATTAAGGGTGATTTGAAGAGCCCTGAATGTGGGATGGCATCCCTTGTCAGATAATCATCTCTTTTTCCTGAAAAACTCCGTAAGCAATGCTGCGCATTCTTTTTCTCTGACACCGGTAATAATTTTGGTTTTGGGATGAATAATTTCATGAGAATATCTGGTAAATCCCCTTTTCTCGTCCATCGCACCTATCACAATCCTACCTATCTGTGACCACTGGCTTGCTCCGGCGCACATTACACAGGGTTCCAGGGTGACATAAAGTGTGCAATCTTTCAGGTACTTTCCTCCTAAAAATTCTGAAGCTGCTGTAAATGCCTGCATTTCGGCATGTGCAGTGACATCATTAAGTTTCTCGGTAAGATTATGCCCCCGGGCAATGATCTGGTTGCGACAAACAATGACTGCTCCAATGGGAACTTCATCGGCTTCTTTTGCTTTATGTGCTTCCTTTAAAGCCTCGCCCATGAAATAGTCATCTGAAAATACGCTTAAAGTCATGTTTTTTTGGTAAAAATAATAATAGCTTAGAAAATATGTCAGGGTTTAATAAATTATCGGACTGCAATTTTTTAAATTAAATTATAATTAATACATTTAAAATTTGATCAATCTTGCGCTTTTTGGGTTCAATTAATGTTTGGTATTAATTATAATACAAATATTTTAGAAATATGTCTACGGCAACAAAGCTTTCTGAATTTGCAAGGGATACACTTACCGGTCTTACAGCAAAGCAAAAATTTCTTCACCCAAAATATTTTTACGATGACAATGGCAGCAGGATATTTCAGAAGATCATGCGTATGCCTGAGTATTATCTTACCGATTCTGAACTGGAGATATTTTCCGATCAGACAAATGAGATTAGCAAAGCTATTGCTGAGAACAATGATTTTTTTGATATCATTGAACTGGGCCCCGGGGATGGATTAAAATCCGGAATTCTTTTAAAGAGCATGATAGAAAGTAAATTCGATTTTACCTATATTCCTGTGGATATTTCCAGGCAAGCCTTACACGGTCTGGTGAAAAAACTGAGTGCTGAATTGCCCGAATTGCCGGTTCATGAAGCAGCAGGCGACTACTTTCATGTTATGCACGACCTGAGACAAAGAAACGGAAAACCCAAAGTAATACTTTTCCTTGGGAGCAATATTGGCAATTTTACCGAAAAAGAGCGCATTGATTTTTTACAGCAACTTTCAAATATAACTGCACCCGGCGATAAATTGCTATTGGGTGCTGACCTTAAAAAACCACCAGAGGTTATCATCAATGCTTACGATGATCCACACGGATATACCCGCGATTTTAATCTCAATCATTTAACGAGAATTAATCGTGAGCTGGATGCTGATTTTCAGACAGATAATTTTGTGCATCATGCTTCCTATGACCCGATGTCAGGGGCAGCGAAAAGTTATCTCGTCAGCAAAAAACCGCAAAAAGTGAATTTAGGAGTAACCGGAACAGAAATCCCATTCAGGCAATGGGAGAGTATATTTATGGAGTTATCGCAAAAATTTGATCCGGATGATCTGGAAAAAATGGCAATGGAGGCCGGCTTTATATTAAAAAAGAATTTTACCGATCGCAAAAACTATTTTGCTGATAGTCTTTGGGAAAGAAAATAAATTAAACCAAAAATCATGTAAAAATATCAATTATGAAAGCAAAATGGAATAATCAGCTTATCGCACAAAGTGACAAAACTGTTGTGGTGGAGGGAAATCATTATTTTCCTGCCGAATCAGTAAAAAAAGGATTCTTTAAAGAAAGCAGTTACACTACTACCTGCCCATGGAAGGGAACAGCAAGCTATTATCATATTGAAGTAGATGGTAAAACCAACAATAATGCCGCCTGGTATTACCCACAGCCCAAAGATGCCGCAGCCAAAATTAAAGATATGGTAGCTTTCTGGAAGGGTGTTGAAGTACAGGAAGGTTAAGTTTTTATAATAAGCTTTTTATTCTATTAAATTCTTGAACAGATAATCAAAAACATTATTTATGCCTGGTAAACTGAATGAAGTATCAGCTTCAGAATTAAAAGTTTTTCTCAAAGACCCTTATTCTCAAATAATTGATGTACGACCCACAGAAGCCTACAATGGCTGGAAGCTGCGAAATGAAGTAAGGGGAGGGCACATCAGCGGAGCACGCAGCCTGCCGGTAAAATGGGCTGAATACATCGACTGGATTGAGATCGTCAGGTATAAGGACATTCTTACCCAACACAAGATTGTTTTATACGGTTATGATGAAACCGATATTTACAAGGTTGCAGAACGTTTTCGTGAGGCCGGTTATGATGATCTGAATATCTACAGGAATTTTTTGTCAGAATGGCTCCCCGGAGATGAATTTCCGGTGGACCGGATGGAAAGATTCACTAACCTTGTTTACCCCGCCTGGCTAAACACGCTCATATCAGGGGAAAAGCCACCCATGTATGATAATGGCAGTAATTTTGTGATCTGTCATGCCCATTATCGTAATTATGATGACTATCTTGATGGTCATATACCCGGTGCCATAGCTTTGGATACCCTTGAACTCGAATCACCAGATACATGGAACCGGCGTTCACCCGATGAGTTAAAATCAGCGCTTGAGAAACATGGCATCACATCTGAAGCTACAGTTGTATTGTACGGGCGTTTTTCGTTCCCCGATAATGATGATCCATTCCCGGGCAGTGCCGCAGGGCAACTGGGTGCCATTCGCTGTGCACTCATCATGATGTATGCGGGCGTGAAAGATGTCAGGGTACTCAATGGGGGTATAGCTGCCTGGGAGGCTGAAGGGTTGCCATTATCAACCGGTGTGGTATCTCCCATTCCCGTTAAAGATTTTGGGGTGGCAATTCCGCTAAAACCTGAACTGATCGTTGATATTGATAAAGCGAAAGAGTTCATCACATCAGATGATGGTGATATTGTTTGTACCCGCAGTTGGCCCGAATATATTGGTGAAGTGAGCGGATATAATTATATTGAGAAAAAAGGAAGAATACCGGGTGCCGTTTATGTTGACAATGGGTCAGATGCTTATCACATGGAAAATTACCAGAATCTTGATTATACCACCCGCGAATTCAGTGAGATCATCAAAATGTGGGCTGAAAAGGGTGTAACCCCTGAAAAACACCTTGCATTTTATTGCGGTACCGGCTGGAGAGGCAGTGAAGCATTTTATAATGCCTGGCTACTGGGCTGGCCCAGGGTATCAGTGTTTGACGGCGGTTGGTTTGAGTGGAGCAATGACCCGGAAAATCCCATTGATACAGGTATACCTGAATCCCGAAATTAATTTTGTGATAGAACTGCATGAAAAAACTTTTTTCTGTTACTGTTACCGGCAATACCTATAGCGGCCCGGATGCTTTTATTCTTTCTTTTAAAAGAAACTTTGATTTTGTCGCCGGACAGGTAATCGGAATTACCCTTGACTCCAGGGAAGAACCCCGGCTATACAGCATTGCAAGTGGTGTGAATCAGTCAGATGTTTGGATTTTGTATACCATTAAACCTGATGGGGCGCTTACTCCGCAACTGGCTCGGGTTATGCCCGGTGATACGATATATATAACAGAACCCTTCGGGAATTTTATCTGCAATGACGACAAGGCTATATGGATTGCTACGGGCACAGGAATAGCTCCTTTTGCTTCTATGTTTTTCTCCGGTCAGTATTATAATAAGATCCTTATACAGGGTAGCCGGAACAAACAAGGATTGTATTTTTTTGATCACTTCACAAAACAAATGCCTGAACATTACAAACCCTGCTGCAGCAGAGATTCTGATGACGATTGCTTCACAGGCAGGGTGA
>SLOJ01000137.1 GCA_007132585.1 Bacteroidales bacterium
ATCTTTCATCCTGCATTGACTTACCTTGCGCGTGATTACAATATGGATCAGGTTTCTATTGAACATGAAGGCAAAGAGCCCTCAGTGGCGCAGCTGAGTCAACTGATCAGGCAGGCACGGGCTGAAGATATCCCTGTTATTTTTATTCAGGAAGAATACGATGTTCGTAATGCCCGGCTTATAGCAGAAGAAACCGGAGCCGAAGTGGTACAGATCAATCCCCTTGCATACGACTGGTTACTTGAGATGGAAAAACTTCAACAGTCTTTTAAAATATATTTACAATGAGTAAACCCCTTGCAGTACTGGAAAATGTAACAACCGGTTATTTTTCTGAAACCGTTTTGAAGGATGTTGATCTTGAGATTTATCCCCATGATTTCATTGGGATGATCGGACCCAATGGAGGCGGAAAAACGACTTTGATAAAGGTATTGCTTGGCATCTTACCGGTATTTAAAGGGAATATAAAATTCCCCGAAGGCAAACCCGGAATGGGATATCTTCCACAGATATCACAAATTGATAAAAGCTTTCCTATTACAGTTCGCAACCTGGTGGGTTCAGGACTGAAGGCCGAAAAAAAGTGGTTTCCTCATCTTAGCCGCTTTCAGAAAAACCGTGTAAGCCAATTGATGGAAGAAGCAGGTCTGCAAAATGTGGCTTCAAAACCCATCGGAGAATTATCAGGCGGACAAATACAGAAAGCTTTTTTATGTCGTGCTTTGATCAATCAGCCTCAGTTACTCATCCTTGATGAGCCCAACACCTTTGTTGACAAAGGTTTTGAACAGGAGCTGTACCGTTGGCTCAAAGAACTGAACAAAAAAATGGCAATCATACTTATTTCGCATGATATCGGCACCATTTCTCCTATAGTAAAAACCATTGCCTGTGTAAACGGAACCCTTCATTATCACCCTTCCAACCAGCTTACTGAAGATATTTTGAAAGTGTATAATTGTCCGGTTGATATCATTGCTCACGGTCCGGTACCACACAGAGTGCTTAAAGATCATGACATATGAGTGAAGTGTTTTCTATTCTTGAATATGCTTTCTTTCGCAATGCACTTATTGCAGCCCTTCTTACGGGTTTTCTGGCATCGATGGTGGGTACTTATATTGTATCGCGGAAAATTGTTTTTATCAGCGGGGGTATTACTCATGCATCTTTTGGGGGTATAGGAATGGCCTATTTTTTCGGTCTCAATCCCCTGATGGGTGCCGCAGTTTTTGCCATATTATCAGCAACGGGTATTGAATGGATTTCGCAGAAAGGAAAAGTTCGTGAAGATAGCGCCATTGCAATACTCTGGTCACTGGGTATGGCGCTGGGGATCATTTTTGTATTTATGACTCCCGGATATACCCCCAATCTTATGAGTTTCCTTTTTGGAAATATTCTTTCAGTGGGTAAGGCAGAGCTTTATCTTTTACTTTCCTTTTGTATTATTACAGCAGTATTCTTTATCGTATTTTTCCGCCCTGTTGTTTATACTGCCTTTGATCCTGAATTTGCACGAATTATGGGTATTCCGGTGGCATTCTTCCGGTATACCATGTCGGTTATTATTGCACTCTCTATCGTTATCAGTATCCGTACAGTGGGCATCATTCTGGTATTGAGCCTTTTTACCATTCCCCAGATAACGGCCATGCTTTTCACACGCGATTTCGTCCGGATCATTCCTTTGGCAGCAATGTTTGGTGTTCTGGGGTCGCTGGCAGGATTGTTCTTCTCTTATTTCTTTAACATTCCCTCAGGGGCTGCCATTATCTTTTTTCTAACGATTCAGTTCCTGGTAATCAAAGGTTTTGTTCTGTTGCGTGATTTTTTTCTCAGGCAATAAAATCCTGAAGAAAAAATAATCACTCACATCTTATCTTATCAAAAGCATTTTACCTGAAAGTACAGAACCATCCCTCAGAACCAATCGGTAGAAATACATTCCACCCTGTAGCTTCGATCCATCCCACTCAATGGTATGTTGCCCGGCTGCAAGAACTTCATTTTCCAATACGGTAGCAATCTCGCGACCCGAAATATCATATATTCTTAAACTTGCATTTTGTGCAGTATTGAGTGAAATCTGAAAATGGGAAATATTATTGAAAGGATTTGGGTAGTTGATCACTTGATTTTCTGTGATCAATCCATGAAATTCATCATCCGCGGATGTGGTAACATCAAATTCTGCTTCTCCGCCCGCCTGCCGGTATCTTGCAGCAAACTCCTGGAAATATTCGTTGGCCACGCGTGAATTGTGAATGATGACAATATTTTCGTCATTGGTAAAATTGGCATTGGCCGACCAGTTATGTGACCCTGTAATCACTTTGGAATCCTGGCTGCCATCCAGTCCGTCGATGATGGCATATTTGTGGTGCAATAGTCCGAAATCGGCCTGTGAGAAATGATGTACATCGCCCCAGCTGCTCAGGTAGCTGAATTCACTTCCCTGTTCGGCGATAGATCCGATTGCGCCGCGCACGCTCACTCCATCATTAAATCTTGTACGCATGGTGTTGGAGATTGTGCGACGTGTGATCAGGTTAAGCCCAAGGTCAATACTGGCTTCCGCCGAAGTAAGGGTGCGGTTGATTTGTGACTCTGTATTAGCCTGTGGACTGAAATATAATTCAATTTTCGTTTTATCTTCTCCTATCCAGAAAACCGTGGGATTTACAACAGATTTTTCAAAACTGAACAACGCCTGTTGGGGGTTGAAACCTCCTGCCTCACCACCCCACATCTGGTTGAACTCCCGCAGATAGGCTCTGGCAATGGACACATCCTGAATTACCACAAGGTTCTGATATTGGTCATACGTGCCCTGGTCGGTGGCATTCCATGAACTGGTAATGGTATAGCTCTTTGCCGGATCACTGTGGTAGGCATCGAATACTGCAAATTTATTATGCATCTGGGCATCTCCCAGGCTTTGAACGGCTTTAACACCGGCAGCAGCTAGTTGAGTAACAATTTCATTGGTGGTTCCGGTATGTCCTGAAACAATAACCCGCACATCTACGCCACGATTGTGTGCTTCAATGATTTCAGCCGCAATGTTTCCCCCAACGGTTCCGCTGATATTGTAAAAAGCAAATTCTGCCGTTTCTTCCACCATCTGAATATATTCGATCAACTTCTCACTAAAATCAATATTCTGATCGGCTTCACGAAAGGTTGCCAGTTCATGCGCTACATCCTTATTGAAAAAAGCAAGGATCTCACCGGTAGTTCCTGCAGGAGAGCCTGTTGATGTAATGTACAGATTGGTGGCACTGGTATCGGCATCAAAAGCCGATCGTAGTTGTACTTTGTAAATGGTGGCCGGATCAAGGTTAGAAATCGTAAGGTTATGATGGGATTTATGAACACCGTCTGTTACATTGCCCAGTTCCAGTGCCGGCGTGGTACCGTAGCGTATTTCCGAATGACCGGCATGCTGTGTTTCCCATTCAAAAGTTATTGAGTTTGACGTTGCCGAAACCTCATACGGTGGCGCCGATACAATAATTGGCCCGCTCAGGATCTCAATATCATCGGTAAATCGCGGCAGGATCTGGTATGTGTCAACATATCGACCCACAACACCTGTAACCTTTACCGGACCATTGGGAATAACTGTACCCGGAATATTGGTGCTGCCATCAACCCGTAATTCTCCTTCACCAGTTACATCAGTAATCATATAATTTGTACCCCCTGCAAATGTACCGGTAGCTTCAAATTCCAGTTCAGATATATTTGCCAGCAAACCCTCATAATCACCACTATTCATTTGCTCAATGGTGATTTCAACGGGCTCAATCTCCCTGTTCGATTCGGGGAATATCTCAAAATAACTGTCATTGACAATTTGTAGCATATTATTAAAATTACCCATCTCACCGGTCAGTACGATGGAGTCGCCAATGATGACATCAATGAGCCATTCTTCGCGCATCAGGGCATAGTTAAACCATGCTATTCCCGCGGTTTCATCCTGTAAATACACAGGACCGGCAAACTGACTTGCCACAGTTACCCATCCTGTAATGGTAACTTCTATACCCTGTGGTAACCGACGTGCATCAGCAATGGGCACGGGTTGACTTGTATCAAGGGTTTCAGCAGTGAGGTTTATGCTGAACTGTTCATTTTCAGGATCATTGG
>SLOJ01000077.1 GCA_007132585.1 Bacteroidales bacterium
ATGATGCATGCGTTAAGTATGGCAAGGACGAAGACGGATACGTGAACTACGTGAAAGGTTCAAACGTTGCCGGATTTATCAAGGTTGCCGACGCCATGATTGATCAGGGTGTGATTTAACAAATCATAAAAGATCCATACAGAGGCTGCCTCAATAGTATGAGTTGGTCGTTGAGCAGTTCGATAAACTAACTGCAATGCCTGTCGAAACGACATTTGATTACCAGTCAGATACCCACTTCGATAAGTGTTACAATGAGTTTATCGAATTGCTCAGCGTCCTGAAAAATCCGGCGATTGAGACAGCCTCTTTTTTTTGATGAAAAAGCAGAACATTCTCACTTTTCTCTTTGCCTTAATTTGATTACCTTTATTCCTGGTTTTACCCCCCCTCTTTTGCTGAGTAACATATGCCTTATGGGTGTGCTCCGTAGAAACAATGTAAATAAGCACGAATCAATTATAACTATGGTTATGGAAACTACTTTGAGCTATCACACCACCGAACCTTTGACAGCAAGGCGTCGTGGCGATGTTATCCGTTACATAAACATGAAACTGGCATCAATGGGACAACCCATTTTTGAAGGGCAGTTTCATTACCAGAAAGACGGTATGACCGAGCAGGAGTTTGTTAACCTGGCTGAGAGTCTGCTTAACAATTACCGCGAAAAAATGCGCATCCTGTTCAAAGAAGTAATAAACCCTGTGGATAAACGCATCCAGAACTTCATCAACCATTACACGAATGATCTGGAATTTGAAAAGAGTCTGCGCATTCCCTTTGATTCATTTGTACTTGATAAACCAGGACTGGGCCGCGAGATAAGCCTTCCACCTGATAAAAACAGCTACAGCACTCCATATTATGAATCATATCGCATCCGTCAGGGCATCCTGCATAATCCACTGAACGATCGCCGCACCACAAAAGGCTCTTTTCATATTGTTAAAGGAGGATTGCCCATTCCGGTTGACAAAAAGGCTGTTCCGAAAATTACCTTTGCACACCTGCTGCATGCTGCACTTAACCCGCCGGAAGATTTTAAAATACTGCCCTTTACCGCATCGCAGGAAAAAAAGGCAAAACTGTTTGTATCATTGATGCTGCGTCCGGCAGTGAGTCCTGAGGTAAAAGGTATTTCTCCACGTAAAACCATGGAGGTGCGATTTTTTGCACCCGGTACATTTGTAAGCAATCTCGATTTTGTGGAAAGCATCTTCGGCAATGCCGGCGACCCTTACCTGTATAAAAATGATGCCGGGCTTGATCCTGAGCATTGGACCGGACATACCGGTTGCATTATCCTGGCACCTCATCTCACACAGATAAAGAAAAAGGATATTGGCCTGCCCCACTATGAAGATGCATCAGAACGCATGCGTAGAGATGGCATGTGCTGGAAAGAGGAGGATGAACTTTACAACGACGGTATTCCTTTCAAACTCACCTGCCGGGATGAAACCGGTGTAGTGGTAACCCTTATTGCCGATAACTACTTCGGATACAGCAAGAAAGAAGTAAAAACCCAACTCACCTATGCTGCCAATCTTTCCGGTAATTGTGAAGAAGAGCATGCAGGAGGAACGATTGCCTTCTCGCGCAGAAATATGGGCAGTTTCTTTGATGCTTCCGACCTGAAAAAACGTTTTCCTGATGCATATACTTTCGAAGACATTAAAAAGCATTATGCATCAATGATGGAAATTCATGAAGACAATTACGGGGTTGATAAGCTTCATCCCTCAGTCATCTATATTCCGGAAGATTCCAAGGTGGAGCTTTACAAAAGCCGTATAAGCTGGAAATATAACGGAAAGGAAAGAGAAATAAAACTGCTCAGAAACCATCATTATGTAGTACCCTGTGGGTTTAAGATCCACATGGAGAAACATCCTTTCGCTCCTGAATGGCGTCTGGTTGTTACACAGGCCGAAGGAAGTTTCCTGCACAAACCCAGCACGGTTTCGGGTGGAGGAAAATCTGAAATATCAAAATCGCTGCTTAATGCTATCATTTACGGTACATTCTTTATTGATGATTATGACAAGGATTTTACCAAGGCGCAGGAAATCATCGATTATGATTACAGCAAGCGCTGGCGCAACCCCAAAGCACAACCCGAAGACAAACGCCCGCTGCTGGACCCTAAGAGGACACTGGGTTCGGTCATTAAACTTCTTACCCCTTATCGGGGATATTCTGATGAATACAACAAATACCTGAAAAATATTTCTGACCATGTAAAGGCACTTATCTTCCTGATCAAGCGCATCAGCCTTACACCGGGTAACGGAAAGAAAAACTGGCGTGAGTATTTTTCAGTAGATAAAGTAAATGGCCGTAAAGGGCACGTGCTGATGTTTGATAACCGTAAGATCAGCACATCATACCTTCGTGTAGGATTTGGTGAAAATGACTCATGGAATGTTTATTCACTGCGACCCGACTTTATTGCCGCAGCTAAGGTTCAGATGGAAGATGACATTTCAGCCACACTCACCGTACCAACCGATCAGCTTGAATACCTGCGTCCCGGAACCACACGAAAAAGTATAAAATTTGTGGAAAACTGCGAATACCTGTTTTTCCAACGGCCCGATGAAGCCATCAACAGGGGTTATGACAAGCAGGCTGAATCTGATCTTTCGCAAATGAATAATTTTACCACGAACTATCAACCGCTCACATCAAAAGACGGCCGCGAGATCATTGACGGTGCCATAGAGTTTGATAAATATACCTACCCGATCAAAGAGCTTATACGACAAGGTGCTGAGGATGAGAGTAACCTGTACTTTATCTCTCCCAGCCATCCGCGAAAGCTTGAGGACGGGTCTATTTCACAGAACCCACGTTATTTGCAATTGCGCCCCGAATTCAATAATCCTGCCGATGGATACCTGGCCCACGTGGGTATTCGTTTTGCACGAAAAGTACCCATGGATAAACCTACCCTCTTCCCTATAAATGATGTACTTCCGGGAAGAAGAAATAACCCGGCTGACAAGAAAAAGGGTATTCGTCCACTGAGTGTGTATGCTCCTGTTCATTACCAGGAACTGCCCGAGTTGTTTATGGATTTTGTGTGTAGTCTTACCGGAAAATCTCCTTCTACCACCGGTGCAGGATCAGAAGGCGCACTTACCAAAGGACCTTTCAATATGCTGGTTCCCACAACCGATCTGAATAATGCCCTGGTATCATATATTCTTACCGGTTACAATGCTTTTTCAAGTGCTGCCGGATACATCGGCCCGAAACATCGCTTCGATCATGATCTCAGCATACTTATACCGGAAATATGGTGCCGCTTCGATACGGAAGAACGTAATCCGGAAAACCTCATAAAAGAAGGCATGCTTGAAAAGATCGATGATTTTGATTACAATGGTGAGAAAATCCTGGCCAGCCGGCTGGGTTACCGTATCAATGAAGCATTTGCGTTCAAATACCTGGGGCGTATCTTTGAAGAACCCATGAGTATTTTCAGCGAAGAAGTGCTTAGGCCCGAAACGCAATCCATGGAAGATTATGTGGATGGCATCAAAAACATTTGTGAGGCCCAACAGAGGGTTGCCCTGCGATATTTTGAAGATGGAAGTGTGGAATCAGCCATTCCGCCGCTAAAGGCCTTGTTGCATATTATGGCCCATGGGCACTATGAAGGTAAAGATGTTAATGATCCTGCTATCAGGAAAATGTTTACCCGGGAATATTTACTGAAAAGCGACTGGTACAAACAGCGGCTGGTGCTTAAACAGCAAAAAGATATTGCAAGGTGGAAACACCATATCGCCTATATTGAAGAGTTTATGACCGATGAAATAAACCGGCCCATTATTGAAGAACTGGCTCTGCTGAACAAACTTGATAATGCCCAAAAAGAACTTAAAAGAGTGGAAAGTCCTGCCTATTTAAAATCGCTCGTAGGGACTATTGGTGCTGACCCGCTGTTTAAGAAATAACAGATGCTGATGGAATATCATTCCATGATGTCAAAATGATAAAACACCATATGCTCATACTTTTCGTCCGGTCGCAGCAAAGTTGAAGGGAATTCCGCTTTGTTAGGGCTGTCAGGAAAATCCTGTGTTTCCATGCAAATGGCTGATTGTTTTGTATATGCAATACCATTATGGCCTTTCAAAGTGCCAT
>SLOJ01000248.1 GCA_007132585.1 Bacteroidales bacterium
ATGTAACTAAGTGAATCCTGTTGTGCCTGGGTAACATTGGCAAAACCTAGGTTTTGTGAGAAGTTTACATATTCATCAACACGATCAAGGGCAACATAAATATTTCGCATACTTGTTAACGCTTCCTGCGATTCAGGTGAGCCTGGGTAATTATCAATCACACGTTTGAAAACCTGCAGTGCCTGCTCATCCTGATTAAGGTTAAAATGTATAAGTCCCGATTTCAGCATAGCACTTTTCACATAACTGGAGTTGGGATACCGATTGATTATTTCATTGTAATATTGTAAAGCCCGGTTAGGGTTATCTTGTATTACATAGGTGTTTGCGAGTTCATATCTTGCATCAACTTCATATCCTGTGGAAGGATATTGCTGCAATAAACTCTGAAGAGTTTGTATTTTTCCTGTGAAATTGCCAGTTACACCCTGTACCAGTGCTTTTTGAAAAATAGCATAATCTGCATCAGATGCCTGCAATGCAATAGCCCGGTCATAAAAATCAAGTGATGGAGAGTAATTTTTGGTGATGAAGTAACTATCTGCTATCCGCAAGTAGCTGTCATTACGCAAGCTTCTTGATATATCACGATCTGTAATAAATTTCCTGAATGATGTTATCGCTTGCTGATATTCTTTTCTTTTAAAATGCGAATAACCTATGGTGTAATTGGCAAGATTGTATTCGGGAATGCTGAATGCTCCCTGTGCGAGAAGAAACCGGTTATGCACAGCTATTGCATCACTATATTGTTCAAGGCGGTAGTGTGCTTCTCCCTGCCAGAAAAGGGCCTGTGCTCTGATTGTTGTGTTATCGGCATATTTGAGTGATTTGTCAAAATGTTCTATGGCAGCATTAAAATCACCATTATTAAATAGTTCAACACCTCTGAAATAGGCTATTCTCTGATGTGCAGAACGTAACCTGGGGGTATTAATTGGAATTGCCTCAATACTCGCAAGAGCATCTTTATAATTACGTGTGGTGAGATACAGATCAATAAGATGTGAATATGCTTCTTCACGGCGCGGTGAATCAGGATATTTTTCAATATACCGTTGAAATGAAATAATAGCCTCATTGAAAGGATTTAATGAAAGCTCATACGATAGTTTTGCATAATTGAATAAAGATATCTGACTGATCTCTTCCACATATTCCATACGGTGTGCAGCAAGAAAAGCATTGCGGGCCGATCTTCTCTGTTCTGTTTTCAGGTAGGAATCAGCCAGGTGATATAATGCATTCTGGGCAAGTTCATCATCGGCGTTGGTAACCCGTTCAAAATTTGGAATTGCTTTCTCAAAATCTCCTGCTTTATAATAAGCAAATCCAAGTTGATAATAATCATCCCTGCTTATTCGCTGTCTTGTTTGTTTCTGATATTCTTCAAGATAGGGAATGGCTTCATTGAAGTTGCCAAGATTGTAGTATGCTTCGCCAATCATTCTGGATATTTCATAACCCCGCCTGGTACCTGCTTCTTCCAATAGAGGCGGAGCATAGGTCAGTAGCTGATCATAGCGTTCCTGGAGAAAATAAATATGGGTGATGTAGTAAGGCACTATAGGGCCAAAATTATCATCATCAATAAGCTTTCTGAAATTTATCAGAGCAGTTTCGTAATTTTCTTCACTATAGGCAATATGACCGTAATAGTAAGTTGCAGGACCAAAAAAAGCAGATTGTGTATCGCGGATATTGAAGAAGTAATTTTTGGCGGGCTGGTAGTTATCGGTCATGAAATAGCTGTATCCCGTTTTAAAACCTAGTTCTTCCTGTTGCTCCCTGGTAAGATCCCAGGAGTCAACTTTTGAGTACCATTCTATTGCATCGTTGTATCGTCTTTTGCGGTATTGCAGATTTCCCATCTGGAAACTGGCTATGCCCTGCCTGGGATGACCCGGGTTGCTGGAAATAAAATCGGAAAGATATTTTTCAGCATCAGGGTGAAATAGTTCCACAGCACAAATAGCTGCATAATATTCAGAATTTATCCTGATTTCCGAATTCGGATTATCAATATAATCAGCGACTTCTAAAAACAGTTTCTGTGCAGCGCCATACTTTTCTTTGTTAAACAACTCAAGGGCCAGCCGGTAATCAGCTTCCGGTTGATCATAAATGGCAGTTTTCTGAGAGAAACTGCTGAAAGAAGAAAGGATTATCAGCAAAAAAAATGGAGAGATGAGCTTTCGTATCATATGAAATGGAATTTTCAGCGAAATTACAAATAAAATGTTCAGATTATCTTGCTTGCTTTTCAACAAAACCGGCTATTTTTCAACAGTGGCAACAGGCTTTTTACAGATATATCCGGTAGCAAATAATCAACAGGAAAACGTTGGTTGTTCGATATTATTGGAAGTAAGATAAAAAAAAGACAGGCTTATAAGCCGGGTTCTGTTTCCTTTTGTTTATAAAAACGAAAGGACTCCTGCCATTTATCTGGGAACAGGCTCACGCCTGCTCTCTAACGGTCTACCCTCCGGGATTGAACGGGCCGCCCTCAAACCCCGGTATATTTGACCTTTCAACGCATAAGGTTTACCCGCAAATGATGTCACCACCATTTGCCGTGAGCTCTTACCTCACGTTTTCACCCTTACCCTGCACAAGGCAGGGCGGTTGTTTTCTGTGGCACTTGCTCTTGTTCTGCAGAGAAATCTCTGCAAAACAGCTTCCCGTTAGGAAGTATGCTGCCCTGTGTTGCCCGGACTTTCCTCTCTGCTTCTTTTAAAAAGCATAGCGGCAGGAAAGCCTGTCTTTTTATTTATTTCTGTAAAAATGTACTTCTGTCGCTCCCATGCCATATCTTGCATAAGGTGCATCATAAAATTCTATTCCTTCAGTAGTTTGCAGTTTTTTTAAGATCGCTGTCTTTAATTTGCCGTTACCTACACCATGAATGAATATGATTTTAACCAGTCTTTCCTTTTGAGCCTGATTAAGGCATTTGTTAAAGTAGTCGATTTGTATGTTAAGTAAATCAGAGTTTTCAAGGTTGGTAAAATTATCTACCAGTTCACCTATATGCAGGTCTACTTCAGCAATTTTATCATCAATTTTATGCTTATCAAGAAAAGATGTTTCTGCTTTTTTAGACTTTTCAGCCGTTTGGTTTACATTCATTTTTTCCTGAAGATGGCGTATTGTCTCTTCATTTATCTTTTCTTCAAAAAATGACTTCTTTTTAAGTTCATCAATCTTACACACCTGAACCATGATAGACTTATTCCTCAATAATTTTTCGTACTGAAAACTCTCATCTTTGTATACTTTAACCGGTTTAAATTCAATCAAACCTGAAAAGGGTGGGAGCGGGTCACTTTTTCCATCTTTGAAAAATACTGCCTGAAGCAATGAATTTGTCCATTTTTCAATTTCTGATCTTACAATTGTACCAAGATACATGCGTGATTCTTCAGGTATAAAACCATATTCTGTTCCATGCCAGTTGCCTGAGTGATTTTGATACAAACTGAACAATACTTCATGTCCTGTATGATTGGCCAGATATACTTCCAATGAACCCGAAACAGAATTATCCTGAATTTCAGGTACAAGACAAAAATATAACCCGTCAGGTCGCTGCATTGGATCATTATGTGCAACATACAAAGGATGAATATCATCATCCTCGGGTTCTTCAGGTTGTTGCGATTGTAATCTTTGATATGCCTTCTGTATATTATCACTCATTTCGGCAGTACCGGTTTTGATGAGATTGGTAGCAACAACAGGTATTTCAAATCCATCTTCAATGGTAACGTGAACAAGATTTTCATCTATAACTCGTGTAACAATACCACTGCCTTTTTCATTTAAAAAACTGACTTTATCTCCGGGTTTAAATTTCACTTTGCTGTGTTTTTATTATTCTTATTGCAAAATTACTGCTTTTATCCGTATTATTCATTTTGTAAGAGTTTTATGTACCTGCTGGTTCAGGGTATTTTAATTTCAGATTTTTAAAAAAGGAATATCAAATTATTGTTGTCCGGTAAAACTTGCGGGATTTAGCTTCGCTGCTACTTCGTGGTCTCCCTTCGGTCGAAATGACAGGGCATTCGTGGGTTATTAATGAGGAGGGGGTTGGTGGCGGCGAAGCCGCCA
>SLOJ01000142.1 GCA_007132585.1 Bacteroidales bacterium
ACCATCCGTCCCAGATCAGAGTTCATATGATAATCGAACTTGTCGTTTTTAGCATATTGGAACCAGTTAAATCGGCGCACTTTGTAAGGACAGTTATTAATACAGTATTTAGTTCCAACACAGCGGTTGTAGGCCATTTGGTTTATGCCTTCATGGCTATGATTGGTTGCTGATACAGGGCAAACATTTTCGCAGGGAGCATTATCGCAATGCTGGCACATGAGGGGCTGGTAAACCACCCCGGGGTTTTCGGCGTCACCTGTATAGTAGCGATCAATGCGCATCCAGTGCATGATGCGGCGGCGACGCACTTCATCCTTTCCAACTACAGGTGTATTATTCTCAGCCTGGCATGCAATTACACATGTACTGCATCCGTTGCAGGCATTTAAATCTACCAAAAGGGCCCAGTGATGGCCTTCATAATCATGGCCGGGGTAAAGTGTTACCATATGTTTGAGATGGTAATCACGGATCTCATTTCCGGCTTTCGGATTGTCCTTATACTTATCGAGTGTTGATTCACGCACAATATGACGTCCCTCCATGCTATGATGGGTTTGTGAGCGGGCAAACTCATATCGGCTGTCGGTTTTTTCCCATTTTTCAATATTCCAGGGAAAAGGGTTATTGTTCAATAATCTGAAAGCATTAACTCCAATGTTATCTCCGGCTTTGCCGGCATACTCCCTGCCATAACCCAATGCCAGGGAGATACATCCATATGCCTGACCGGGTTGAATTACCATGGGAATTTCAAGTCCGTTAAGCGTAATTTTGTCTCCGTCTTTCAGCTTGTTTTCATCCGCAAACTTTGGCGAAACTGCTGCAAAGTTATCCCATGTAATTTTGGTAACCGGATCGGGGAGTTCCTGCAACCAGGGGTTATTGGCGTAAGCACCATCTGCAACAGCAACATTCTGATGAGTCATGAACTGGATTTCACCGGCTGTTGCGGTTATGTTTTTAAGTCTGGCAACGGCATCAGATACTGCATCCTGAGAAAGATTAAGGTTAAAGCTAAATGTTTCATCAGTTTCAAAAATGCCGGCCTGAAGTGTGTTTACCCAGAACTGATCAAAATCAGAATATTTATTTTGTTTCGGAAACAATGTTCTTTCAGCGAATGCTTTGATATAAGTATGATAATCTGTGTCCATATCCATCCATGACAGCAATGACGCCTGAAACTGCCGAGTATTAAATATGGGTTGCATTACCGGTTGCATAAGAGTGTAGGTTCCCGTTTTTGGCATGGCTTCGCCCCATGATTCGAGATAATGGTTATCGGGCAAAATATAAGAGCATTCTCTGGCTGTTTCATCTTTGGCAGTGGCAAAAGAAACACTGAACGGCACGTTTGCCATGGCTTCTTTCATCTTATCTGCCTTGGGATGATTGTAAAGGGGATTTGTTTTAAAGAACATTACCAGTTCAGTATTTCCTTCTTCCATGTTTTCAATCATCTTATCCATGGCTTCCTTGCTATCCTTGCCGAAATTCAGGGGTTGTGTATTGTCCAGGGTGCTGCCGTATGATTCTGCCATATGATTAATGGCATTAATGAGAATCTGTGCTTCCACATTATCATGTCCGCATATAATTATAGCCTTGCCTTTTTTACTCAGGATTTCCTGAGCAAGTGCTTTGGTATCGAAATCGGTAGCTGGTGAACTGAATACCTGATTTCCGGTAAGCGAAGCCATTTCGTTGTACAGCTCCATAATGATTTCCAGTTCTGTGGAAGGTTTAACGGCAATACGCTCATCAGCATTGGATCCGGTTACCGACATGCCTGCTTCGAAGTGGATGTGATGCGACATGGTTTTTTTCGTTTCAGATAATTTCCTTGTTTTGGCATATCGGTTGGCAAAAGTAACGGGTGAAAGCCATGTGGCAAGAAAATCGGCACTGAAGCTAACGATCAGTTCAGCCTTATCAAATTGGTAATCGGGTATTGCAGGGGAATTAAAAGTTTGAAGGTGTGCCTGTCTGATGGCTTCGTAGCTTACAGCATCCCAGCTCACAAATTCAAGTGCAGGATATTTTAACTTAAGAGAAGTTATAAGTTCAGTTGCAGAGCTACTCAAAAGGGTAGGTGTTACAAGGTAGCATTTTTTCCCTTTTTCTCCGGCATCCTGCAGTGCTTTTTTTATTTCCTGATCTGCTGTTTCCCAGTTTATTTTTTCACCATTTTTGGTTGGATATTTATACCGCGCACCATCGTCATATAAACTCAGAACAGATGCCTGGGTAATAGCATTTGTACCGCCACCTGTAAAGTTACAATGGTCGTTGCCTTCAATCTTTATGGGTCTGCCATCGCGGCTTTTTACCAGTACGCTGCAAAACTGATTGCCATCAACGAATGATGATGCATACCAGCTGGCTTTACCGGGAGTAAGGGTCTCGGGCTGGTGAAGGTATGGGATGGCCTTTTTTACAGGATTTTCACAGGCTGAAATTACTGTTGCAGAAAAAAAGCTAATTCCGCACCATTTCAGAAAATCGCGGCGCGATGATGATTTGTCATTGGCTTCATTGGCCAGTACTTCCATCATAGAAGTCTCTTTTTCTTCTGTTTTGGGCTTAAAATCAGCCCGGGTTTCTTCTATGCTTTGCCAGTATTTCTTTTCCATTGATGATATATTGTTATATGGCTTATTTTTCAGTTATTAAGAAATTAATATATGAGTAGTTCTACACTTTCTATTTTCCCGTTTTCCCATTTTCTTAATTTCTTATTTTCCTCCTGTTACTAGTAGTGACAGCTCATGCAATCCTCGCCACCCAGATCCGCAGCAGTAACTGCATCTATTTCACCATTGCGAATCTTTTCATGTAATTTTTCATAGATGCCGAAATAAGGATTATCAAGAAAGTCAACATTCTCATCGCGGTGGCAAGTAAGGCACCAGCCCATGGAGAGATCTTCTACCTGCTGCACAATGTGCATGGTTTCAACTTCACCGTGGCAATCGGCACAATCTCTGTTACCTGCATTTACATGTTGCGCATGACTGAAGAAGCTGTGGTCGGGCAGTTTATGCACCCTTATCCATTCAATGGGTTCTCCGGTTTCTGCAGCCCTGTGGATTTTGTTGATTTCAAAGCTTCCGCTAAGCGTTCCGTTTCTTACTACGTTATGACAGTTCATGCATACATTATTGGATGGAATTCCTGCCGAAAGGCTATAATCGGCAATGTAATGGCAATAACGGCAGTCAATATCGTTTTCACCAGAATGTATAAGGTGTGAAAACTTAATGGGCTGGTCAGGGGCGTATCCCTGTGTCCTTCCGAGGTTTTGCGCTTCTGCCATGGCAAATTGCCCGTGAACGGCTATACCTGCAAGTAATATCAGTACATGTATTCCTTTAAATTTAACTTTTCGGGTTATGATCAAATCAATAAGAGCAAGTAGCATTAAGGCACCCAGTCCCCAGAAGATAAACCCCCTGACAGGGTATGCTTTCAACTCGCCAGGACCTTTGTCGATAAGTTTTGTGTAGTAAGCTTCCAGCAGATGTTGTTCTTCTTCATTAATATTCATACCGGCGTGATCTTCCATTAGCCTTACTGAGACCGGGTTGTTCATGATATCCATTATGCTGTAATCGGGGTTTTCATGCCATAAAACAGCCATTTCATAAGCGGCTGGATTCCAATTCATGTCCTGCTGAGGTTCCGTGTAATGGCACGATACACAATCGTGCTGACCACTGGCAAATGGCACCAGCCCATTAAAAAGTCTTTCACCACGACGTATTTGCCGGGTTGTATATTCGCCCCTTACATACTCAATATCAGATTCCTCAGGAATTATTTCAATAACATCAGTTTCCTGGTCCAATGTATCTGTGAGACCAGCTACTTCATCGTCAATGATTGTATCAACCGGAGTAATAGTATCTTCAACCTCTGTTTCTACATTCTGTTCATCCTGATTAAAAGATGATAAAGTAACTATTGCTATCAGTGTAAAAAACAGAACCGAAAAGAAAGGTTTAAAAAAACGGTTTTTTGTAAGGGTGATAACTGGTTTTTCAGGTGTTTTCTCCATATGATTGGTATGTTTTAACCAAAAATGAATATTTTCGTTGTTGTCAGGTCTTTTGGTTTAATTCGGAATCTGAGTACCTAATTATTTGTCTTTGCGGATGTTAGTAAGAAAAAATCCTGTATCAATTGAAAATAAAGACATATCAGACTTTCGGCGACTAAATTAAGAAAAAAAACATTGTTGGCAACCTAGATACGTAATATATAATCTTTTCAAATAAACATTTATTTATCTTTAAAAAAAAAGCAGATTGACATCACAATCTGCTTTTTTGGGTAGTTTTATTAATAAAACACTTTTTATATTAAAAGTGAATTACAGAATAACGTTGTTCAGGTATTTTTACTGTCATAAAAGCAACTTCTTCCATTGCATGACAGGTATTACAACTTGCAGTTAGCCTGGTAAAGCTTTCAAGGAATTTTTCCTTGTCACCCGTTTGAATCACTTCCTCAATTTCAGGAAGCGCAGCTGAAATAAACTGTTGAGAAGATGCTTCTCGCTCAGGTCGACGCATAAAGCCTTGCTCCATGGCTTCATCAATGTGCTCACGCTGATATTCTGCGTACTCCCAGTTCTCATCAATTCCAGACCAGTAGAGTTCAGCATAACGATAAGACACTTCCACCATCGTGCGGCTGAATCCCTGGAATTGCTCTTCAATGTTGTTGACGATCTCTTGTTTTGTTTCTCCAAGCCATTCAGTTTCATAACTTTCTCTGGGTGCCTCTTGACATGCATGAAAAACAATACCACATAAAACCATCAAACTAATTAATGTTAAAATTTTTCGCATAACCTTTGTGTTTTAAGTTTATGCGAATATATCCCAAATTGATGGATTATCAATTCTCAATTGCAATAAACATGGCAATTTGAAATGTTTCTAAATTAAATAATGTATTTATTAATATTCATCGTGTTTTTTTAATACATGTATCTTTTCTTCATTGGGTTTAAAATAACATTTACCATTGGTACATTGTGCATTGGGGATTGTATATATAATTATTTCGGTGTTTTCTCCTGAAGGGTTTTCTACTTTACAGGTCAATTCTTTATATTCTCCCATAAACCTTTCTTTTACAATACTTCCGTAAAAACAGTCGTTTTTTTCTTTGCAGGTAGTAAATTCTTCGGGCCTGATGGAAAGCAATACATCTTTAATATCAGCTGGCAGCGGAGATTTGGTTTTGATAATTCCCATTGCTGTTTTGTAACCTTCAGGAGAAACTTTTGCCTTGATATAATTGGTTTTTCCAAAGAAGTCTGCCACATAGGTGTTGACCGGGAAGGTATATATTTTTTGGGGATTATCGGTTTGAACGATTCGCCCCTGCCTTATTACCGATACTTTATCGGCAATTGACATTACATCCTTGGTATCATGAGTAACAAAAATTGCAGTTGCTCTGGTTTTTTTAATGATATTTTTTATGTCTTCGCGCATCTGTTGTTTGCGCATGCTGTCAATGTTGCTGAATGGTTCATCAAAAAGGATTAGTTCAGGCTCGGGTGCCATTGCACGTGCCAGGGCTACCCTTTGTTTTTGTCCGCCAGATAACTGATGAGGATATCTCTTTTCGAGTCCCTGTAAACCAGTTAATTCGATGATTTCGCTTGCTTTTTTATTTACTTCGGATTCTGGTAACCGGAAAAGCCCAAAGATTATGTTTTCCCAAACTGTTTTATGCGGAAAGAGGGCATAATCCTGAAATACAATACCCACTTTGCGGTTTTGGGGTTCGATAAATTTACCCTGACCACTAACCACTTGCCCATTAATTTTTATGGTTCCCCCGTCAGGAACCTCAAATCCGGCTATCATTCTTAATATGGTGGTTTTGCCGCAGCCGCTTTCTCCAAGCAAAGCAACATTTTCACTCATTGCAACATCCAGATTTAAATTATCCACGGCAGGTAACCATGAACCGGGGAACTTCTTTGTAATATTTCTCAATTCAAGTATATTCATATCTTTAAGTCTTAACTTTAACCTATCCTTCCCATTAACCTGTTTAGCAAAAATACCGGTATCATTCCGGTAATAATTATGATCATTGCTGCCGGAGCAGCTTCAGCAATCCGCTCATCTGATGCAAATTCAAATGCCCTTATAGCCAGAGTATCAAAATTAAAAGGGCGTAAGATCAGTGTAAGAGGTAGTTCCTTAAGAACATCAATAAATACAAGTAAGGCAGCACTTATAATTGATCCTGTAAGCAGTGGCGTATTTACTTTGCGCAATGTTTTCAGGTTTGATACACCCAATGAGCGCGATGCTTCGTCAAGTGATGTTGATATTTTTTCCATACCGCTGTCGACACTGTTGTAACCCACTGCCATAAATCTTACAAGATAAGCAAATACAAGTGAAAACCATGTACCTGTAATAGCTATACGTATCCCTGCCGGTGAACTTATACCCAAATTGCTGTCGATCCAAAGCAAGAGAATTAAAATACCAATGGCAACTACTGCTCCGGGTATCGCATAGCCCAATGTTGCAACTCTTGCAAGGAGTTTTACCAGGCGTGACGGAAAACTTCTTACGGTAAAGGAAATAAATAATGCTAACAATGTAACTAACGCAGATGCACTTGCAGCAAGTAAAAAACTATTGGCAAGCAGCTCTGTAAACCTGTAATTAACAACATATTCAAATGTAAGGCTGCTCCAGTACAAAAGCATAACCACAGGTATTGCAAATCCGGATAAGAAAGGAATAAGGCAAAGGATAGTTGCCAAAACAGCCCTTCTCCTGCTAAGTTTTATTTTTGTTAAAGGACGATAGGTGTTTCCAAGTGTATCGTATCTCATCTGTCCTCGCTGGGTTTTTTCCATAATGATAAGTGCCAGCACAAATATCATCAAATACGCTGATAACTTTAAAGCACTTTGCGGATGAGAAAAGGCAAACCAGGCGGTGAAAATTCCCGTTGTAAATGTATCAACGCCAAAGTAACGAACCAACCCGTAATCATTTAATACTTCCATAAGTGCGAGGGAAATACCGGCAACAATGGCAGGCCGGGCCATGGGTAATGCAACTCTGAAGAATATGTCACCATGATTTCTGCCCAATGATGAAGCTACTTCAAAAAGGCTTGAAGATTGACGTGTAAAGTATGCCTTGCTGATAAGATATACGTAAGGATAAAGTGATAACGATAAAATTATAACTGCACCGGGCAGTGAAAGAATATTGAAAAAGAGGTACTGCCCTGAGTCAATACCAAAATTGTTACGCAGGAATACATAAACCGGAGATGTATAGTCAAGTATACCAGCCCATGTAAAACCATTTATATACGCAGGTATTGCTATGGGAAGAATAAGCGCCCAGCTCAAAAATCTGTGGCCGGGAAAATTATACATACTAACAATCCATGCTGTACTCACACCAAGAAGAAATGTAAGTAAAGCCACGCCTGTCATAAGCACAATTGTATTCAGTATATAACCTGGAAGGAGATTTCGTGAGATATGCTGCCATGTTGCATCACCGGGAATAAAAATATTTGAGAGCACTATAACAAGCGGAAAAGCTATCAGTAAGGCAGTAAAAAAGGCACCCCATATCCAGGGATTTCTTAATTGTCTCTGGAATTGAATGTCAAATAAATTTCTGCCCTTATGTTTTACCATAGCATTAGTTCCAACCTGCCTGGTTAAAAATGATCATGCCTTGTTGCAGGTGTTTACCCAGTTGGTCGAGGGGTGTAGTATCAGCTTTGAAATGGCCCCATTCTTTCAATAAATCGGGTAATTCTACATGCTGATTGGCAGGATATTCATAATTTTTCTCTGCCAGTGTGCTTTGAGATGATTCGCTTAAAAGAAACTCTATAAGTTTTTGCGCATTTTCAGCATTGGGGGCATAGGCAGTAATACCGATCGCGCTGATGTTGATATGGGTGCCTCTGTTTTGCTGGTTCGGGAAAAAAATTCCTATTCTTTGCGCAATATTTCTCTCTTCAGCATTAGGTGAGTTAAGTAATAATCCTATGTAATATGTATTTACTATAGCCACATCGCCTGTACCTGCTGCAATAGCTTTCACCTGGTCGCGATCATTGCCTCTGGGAGGCTGAGCCATATTATTCACTATGCCATTTGCCCATTTCGCAGCACCTTCTCTTCCATGAGTTGCCACTATAGATGCCATTAAAGTTTGATTATAATGGTTTTGAGAAGACCTGATAAGTATTCTGCCTTCCCAGTTATCTGATGTAAGCTCTTCATAAGTTGATAATTCTTCGGGATTTACCCTCGATTTTTCATAAACAATTACCCGTGCCCGCTTTGTGAAACCAATCCAGTGGTTTTCAGAATCTCGTAATGGGGATGGCACCAGTTTGGCAATTTTCTCCATGTTCATCGGTTGCAGCAAACCTTTTTCCATGGCCTGTATCATACGACCTGCATCTGCAGTAATAAAAAGGTCGGCAGGGGAGTTGGAACCCTCCAGTTCCATACGGTTGATCAACTGGTCGGTATCAGCCTTAATGAGATTTACTCTTATTCCGGTTTGGTGGGTGAACTCACGGTAAAGTTGTTCATCGGCTTGATAGTGACGACCCGAATAAATATTTATTTCATTTTTATCGGCACTGCAGGATCCAATAATTGCTAAAATTATAAGTAATATCAGTGCTTTATAACTTAGTGTTCTATTCATACAAAAATATTTCCTCAAAGTTATAAAGAATTAGTCTAAATAAAAATAAGAGGATCGGCAAGGCATTTAAAACACTTGATGTAGGGACTTTGAAAAGCAAAAACTGACCTAATAATACAGGATCCTAATAAACTTATTTATTACTCTACTACTAGCTTTTTCCTTAACTCCATGGTCTCTCTCAGTCTTTGAATAGCCCGGCGTGCCTGGTAAAAATCGAGTGTTTGATCGCCATCTGAGAATGCTTTGGGCGGACATTCATGGATTTCGATAAGAACGCCATCGGCTCCTGCCATAACCGAAGCCAGTGCAATAGGCTCCACATAATTACGTATACCCACTCCGTGTGATGGGTCGCTGAAAACGGGTAAGTGGCTTTTGTCGCGCAGGAAAGGAATAGCATTGAGGTCCATGGTATTGCGATAGGCTTTTTCAAAAGTGCGGATGCCGCGTTCGCATAGGATGATATTTTCATTTCCGTTGGAGAAAATGTATTCGGCGGAGGCAAGGAACTCCTGTAATGTGCCCGACATACCACGTTTGAGCAGCACGGGTTTGTCTGCTTTACCCAACTCATCCAGCAAATTATAGTTTTGCGAATTACGTGTACCCACCTGGAAAACATCCACATAATCATACATGGGTTCAATCTGCGATACCTGCATGACTTCGCTCACTACCTTAATTCCGTTGGCCCGGCAATGTGCCGAGAAGAATTTCAGGCCTTCAATACCCAACCCTCTAAAAGAATAAGGCGAACTGCGTGGCTTGAATATACCGCCACGCATAAATTTAATATTGTTTTCCTTCAGGAACTCCACAGTTTTTATTACCTGCTCTTCATCCTCTACCGAGCAGGGTCCCATCACAATAGTCAGATCATCGCGCGAAATCAGCGTTTCGTCATCAAACCGGATTTCCGAGTCCTGCACCTTCCACTGGCGCGAAACCAGCTTATTGGCATCTTCTACTATATGGATATCTTTCACTCCCGGCAGATTACCAAAATATCTTATATCGGCTTCCTTTTTGCCGTTGCATATCAGGTACTGCGCCTGACGTGTTTCCACCAGGCTGGCTTTATAACCATGGGTTTTCAGTTCTTCGATAATTGAATCCTGCAGCTCTGCCGACAAGGATTCCTCCAGTTGTATTAGCATATGTTTTCAGTATGTATAGTTATTTTTCTTACGTTAATTGTTTCTGATATTTAGTTTAACTTTTCAACTACCGACTTCAGTCTCCCGTTTTCCTAATTCAGCCCCAGGTCTTCTTTCAGCATCTCAATAGCCTTTCCTGCATCCGCAGCCGTCGCAAGCTTTTTCAGAAACGCCGAACCACAAATAGCTCCGTTGAGATTTTGCCACGCTTGCTGAAGCGTTTGCCGGTTATGGATGCCAAAACCCCCTATCAAAGGATTTTTCAGATTCATAGCTTTTAATCTTTGGAAATAAGCTTCTTGTGTTTGCCCGAAATCCTGCTGTTTACCCGTAGTTGCCGCCGAACTCACAACATAAATAAAAGCATTGGAAAGCTCATCAATCAGCTTTATCCGTTCATCGGATGTGTGGGGTGTGATGAGAAATACCGGACTGAGATTATTTTTTTCAAACAAAGTCTGATATTCTTCTCTGTATTCATGTATGGGCAGATCGGGAAGTATAATACCGGAAGCACTGCATGCCGCTGCTTTTTCCATAAATTTTTCTGTTCCAAATTGTATCACGGGGTTCAGATATCCCATCAACAGCAGCGGAATGCTTGTTTTTTCTTTCAGGGTTTCCAGTTGATTGAACAGCATTTCGATGGTCATGCCATTGGCAATGGCCACCGTACTGCTTTGTTGGATAACAGGTCCGTCGGCCAGGGGGTCCGAGTAGGGCATACCTACTTCCAGGAAGTCGATGCCCGCCTTACGGGATGCTTCTATGATTCCTGCTGTAGAATCTATTTGGGGATAACCCGCTGTAAAAAAGAGAGACAACAGGTTTTGTTTCTTATTTTGAAAGAGTTCTTGCAGTGCGTTCATGTTTTCTGAAAATATTGCTGATAGGTTTGTAAATCTTTGTCGCCCCGTCCTGAAAGACAGATCACCGCTACATCATCGGGTTTAAACTGAAGTTTTGATAATGCTGCAACGGCATGTGCTGTTTCCAGCGCAGGAATGATACCTTCAGCCCGGCTGAGCATCTGGGCTGCTTCCAACGCTTCAGTATCGGTTACCGGAAGAAATTGTGCCAGTCCGGTTGTATGCAAATGGGCATGTAAAGGTCCGATTCCCGGATAATCCAGACCGGCTGAAACCGAATGGGCTTCCATCACTTGTCCGTCAGATGTTTGCATCAGTAGAGTTTTACAACCATGGATGATACCGGGTGTGCCTCTGTAAATAGTTGCCGCAGTAAGACCACTATCAACGCCTTCTCCGGCAGCTTCGGTGCCTATGAGCCGGGTTTTCCCATTTCCAATAAAATGGAAAAATGCTCCGGCGGCATTGCTGCCTCCCCCGGCACAGGCCAGCACATAATCGGGGGCATCTTTCCCTTCCTGATTTATCAGTTGCGATTGTATTTCCTGGCTGATAACCGACTGCAGTCGTGCCACCAGGTCAGGGTAGGGGTGGGGTCCAATGGTGGAACCAATCAGATAATATGTATCATCGGGATGATTTATCCAGTGGCGGATGGCTTCGTTGGTGGCATCTTTCAGGGTTTTGCTACCCGATTCAACAGCAATCACTTCTGCACCCAGCATTTTCATCCGTAATACATTAGGCTGCTGCCGTGCAATGTCTTTGCTGCCCATAAATACGGTGCAGGGAATTTTCATCAGCGCACAAACGGTTGCTGTAGCCACTCCATGTTGCCCGGCACCGGTTTCGGCAATAATGTTTTTCTTGCCCAGATGTCTGGCTATAAGTGCCTGACCAACAACGCTATTGAGCTTATGTGCACCGGTATGGCAAAGGTCTTCGCGCTTCAGGTAGATTTTTGCTCCGTAAGTTTCAGAGAGATTCCCTGCATAATATAACGGTGTGGGTCTACCCACATAATCCCTGAGCAACAGCTCGAATTCTTTTCTGAATTCAGCAGATTCAATGACCTGCAAGTAATTGCTGCGCAGCTCATCAACATTGGGATAAAGCATTTCAGGGATGTAGGCTCCCCCAAAACTTCCGTAATAGCCTCGTTCATCGGGGATATTTTGTTTGCGTTTTTCTTCAGTAGGATTTGTATCTGTTTTTACTGTCATAACTTTCTATTTAAATTGTTTTTCTTTTATTCGGTATTTTGGGCTATCGCCCTCAGCTTCCGTCTTCCGTCTTCGGTCTTCCGTCTTTTTCTAATATAAACTTCTCAATTAACCCCACATCCTTTATTCCCGACCTTATTTCAAACCGGCTGTTGATATCCAGTGCATGCAATGCTGGATGAGTAATCACTTTTCGGAAAGCAACATCCTGTGCATGCTCAGGTCCGATGCCACCTGCCAGAAAGAAGGGTTTGGTCATGGTGTAATTTTTTAAAACGGCATGGTTGAATGCCATACCTGTGCCGCCTGCATTTTTTCCTTTTGTATCGAAAAGGAAATAATCGCAGCCATTCTCATAATATGTAAGTTCTTCAGGGAGTTTATCTGTAATTCCAAAAGCCTTGATAACAGGTACAATTTTCTGCAAGCTTCTGCAATAATCCGGACTTTCATTACCGTGCAACTGAACCTTGTCAAAACCATATTTAAGAATAATTCCTTTAGCTTCTTCCAACGGTTTATTTACAAGCACAGCAACCTTTTTGATAGCAGCTGGCAACTCACCCAATGGAAGCCTATCGATTTTGTCGCTCACATCTCTTGGCGAATTTGCGAAAAAGATAAAACCCATATAATCCGGCCCCAATGCTGCAATTTCCAGCATATTGTCCGTTTGGGTGATACCACATACTTTTATTTTCAGAGCATTCATACCGTTTCATTCTCCAATTTTCGGATAAACAATTTGCATGCCCTGCCGGGATTGGCTTCACGCATAAAACGCTCACCCATTAGTAAACCTGAAAAGCCTGATGATAGCAACATTGCTGCTGTTTGTGGGCTGTCGATACCGCTTTCAGCAATTTTTACAGTAGAATCGGGTAGCTCAGTGAGTAAATCAAGACTATGTTGTATGTTCACTTCAAAATTTTTCAGATTGCGGTTGTTTACTCCAACAATTCGGGCATTTGCAGGTAGTTTATCAATATTTTTCTTGTCATGAACCTCAAAAAGCACTTCCAGTTGCAGGCTGAATGCAAGTTCAGAAAGATTTTTCAGTTCCTTTTCACTCAATACTTCTGCTATCAGCAATATGGCATCAGCACCTATGCTACGGGCCTCAATCACCTGGTACTCATCCAAAATAAAATCCTTACGCAGGATGGGACAATAATTAAACTTCCTGGCAGTGGTAAGGTCTTTATTGCTTCCCCCGAAATATTTATTGTCGGTTATAACCGAAAGAGCAGATGCTCCTGACTGCATATATTCCAGGCAAACTGTGGCAGGGTCGGCAAATTCATTGATGATGCCTTTAGATGGTGATTTTCTTTTGAATTCGGCAATGATGCCAATTAGGTCTCTCCGCAGCAAATATTTTTCAAGCGAAACGGGTTGTGCAATAAAGTATGGACTTTTTTCCAGCAGTTTTACCGGATAAAGCTCCTTTTTCTCCTGCACTTCAGTTCTTTTGTATGCAATGATCTCGTCGAGTATGGTCATGACTGGAGTTTAATGAGTTTTTGAAATATTTGGTTTGCCTTGCCTTCTTCAATGGATTCAGTTGCCTGCTGAACTGCATTTTTAAGAGAAAGTTCGTTTCGGTAACATTGAATGGCAATGGCAGAATTGGCAACCACAGCATTTTTCTGCTGTGGACTTGCCTGGTTTTGTATTACTTTCATGAAAATTGTAGCAGCGTCTTCAATGCTGTCTCCACCGAAGAGGTCTTCGGCATTGTTGGATGGCAGGCCCAGGTCCTCAGCCGAAACAACGCTCTCACCCAATGGCGAAAAAATGCGTGTGTCGGCAGTCAGACTTATCTCATCATAACCATCCAGGCTGTGAACCACTCTGAATTGCTTGTTCTCTTTTTGTAGCAGGTAACTGTAAATTCTTCCCGTTTCAAGATTAAAAACACCACTTGCCTGGTAATTGGGAAGAGCAGGATTTACCAGCGGGCCCAGTATATTGAAAAAAGACTTGATGCCCAGTTCTTTGCGCACGGGACCAACAGCCTTAAGGGCGGGATGAAACAGCGGAGCGTGCATAAAGCATATTCCCGCTTCACCCAGCTCGCGTTTCAGTTTATCTTCTTCATTGGAAAAACGATAACCCAGGTGTTCCATTACATTGGAAGAACCCGATGTGGATGAAACTCCATAATTTCCATGCTTTGCCACGGGAATACCTGCTCCGGCAACCACAAAAGCCGACAGGGTTGATATATTGAATGTATTTTTTCCATCCCCTCCTGTGCCGCAAAGATCGATGATATCTCCGTTGTTGAGTTCAGGTTTGATGGCCAGTTCCAGAAGTGCTTCGCGAAATCCAAGCAACTCATCCAGACTGATAGATCGCATGATAAAAGATGCAAGCACCGCTGCCATTTGAGCATGATTAAGCTTTTCAGCCGCAATGCCGTGCATCAGGTCAAATGCCTCAGTGCGTGTAAGGGTTTGTGATTCAAGGAGTTTATTGAGTAGGTATTTCATTTTGTAGTTTGGTTATTGGTTATTTGTTATTAGGTTAATAGGTGAATAAGAAAATGAGAAAGTAAGAAATTAAGAAAATAAGGAATTGAATGTTTTAGATATTAGATTTTTAACATCCCCCAACCCCCCTTCCGAGGGAGACCAGGCTGGCATTTACTTCGGTCTCCGGTCTCCCTAAAACCTTTTCAACCAGTTAAATACTATCTCTTTCCCCTGTGGTGTAAGGATCGATTCAGGGTGAAACTGCACTCCGCATACATCGAATTCTTTGTGTTCCAGGGCCATGATTTCACCTGATGCGTCACGGGCAGTAATCTTCAGACACCTGGGAAAGTTTGCAGGATTTACCACCCACGAATGGTAACGGCCCACTTCAATCTGAGAAGGCAAACCTTCAAAAATATAATGCTGCGGCTGCACCAGTTCAACCTGTGTGGCAACACCGTGGTGTACTTTGCTCAGATTGATAAGGCTTCCCGAAA
>SLOJ01000089.1 GCA_007132585.1 Bacteroidales bacterium
GTGGCCAGGTGTCAACAACGCACCAGGTGTCCAACTATCCGGGTTTTATTGAACCCCAGAAAGGATACATGCTTTCGCACTATATGTCGGAACAGTCAAAAGCAGCTGGAGTTAAGTTTAAAGTTGCAGTTGACGTTAACAGTGTGGATCTGATTAAAAAAGAAGTTGTTATAGATGGATTTGAAACCATTAAGGCCAAAAAGATCATAATCTCAACAGGCGCATCACCCCGATATTTGAATATTGAAGGAGAAAGAGAACTTTACGGACAAGGTATATCTTACTGTGCAACCTGCGATGCCAAATATTTTCATGATAAGGAGGCTATAATTATTGGCGGTGGTAACACAGCGGTTGAAGAGTCAGAATTTATTTCAAAATTTGCATCTAAAATAACCATGATTCAGCAGTTACCTATGTTAACTGCCAATAAATCGGCACAGGAACGCTGCTATGCCGATCCGAAGATTAATATTATGCTGGAACACGAACCACGCGGATTTTATCGCAATGGTTCAGGAAAAATGCTGGTTAAGGTTGAAGATTTGAAAACCAAAGAAGTAAAAGACCTGGAAACTGACGGGGTATTTGTTTTTGTAGGAATGAAACCCAACACCGACATTATTAAAGATCCTTTGGAAACCGATGACTGGGGTTATATAAAGGTTGATGACGAAATGCGCACCAGCATTCCGGGAGTATACGCCGTGGGAGATGTAATCAGCAAGAAATACCGCCAGATTACTACAGCGGTTGGAGATGGAACAATAGCTTCCATAGCATGTACCAAAGAAATTGATAATTAAAAAAAACCGGCAGAAATGATCTCTGCCGGTTTTTTTATGAACACTGAAAATTTATAGTGCCCCTTTTATTTTTTCAATCCTCTCTTCTTCATTATTATTTAAAGAAGTTGAATCCAGCAGTACTTTTCCTGAAGTTTCCTTTTTATTATAGAAAACCTCAATATTTTCCAGTTCTTTAAAAAAAGCATTTCCAGTATCAGCAAAAATGATTTTAAATTTATCGAGATTCTCTATACTTATGATGTAACCCCTGGCATCTGTAATTTTCGGGTTTTTGATTCCTTCAAATTTTACGTTATAGAAACCTTTGATTTCATCAAGTAGTTCCGTTCTTTCACTATGGGATATGTCGATCAGATCACATTCGATATAAAACAACTTTTTTTCGTAAAAATGGAACTCAGTCATGGTTGAAAATCCACGATAGCTTATTTCAAATAAAAGTATCTCTGTCTTAAGTAGTCCTTCTGATTGGTATTCAGCAAGTGGATGAAATAATTTTCTCTTTAGGCTTATGGGCTTCATACCAAATGCAAAACCATCCGTAAATTGTATATTTAATGCTGTATAAATATTAATTTTTTCCCGTGTTGCATCCAGAAATTCAACATATACATCAATATCTTCATATTTTTTGTCAATACTTTTGATCAATGGATTAAAGGCGTATTCTGGTTTATGCTTTTTAGATAGAAAAGAGAACTCAACAGCAATTCGTTGAAATAACTTTTGTAACATTTTTTTATTAATCTGTTTTTGGGTTAATTTTCAGGAACTAAACTTAGAACATATTTGAACTTGCAAAAATAAATGTATTTTGTCATTAAAACCCGGTGTTTATACCTGTATCTTAAATATCGGTAAGTTTCTGTAAAAGAAGTTAGGGAAGTATCTGATAAAGTTGATATTACAAAGGAAATTAGATGTTGAGAAAATTATGAATTATTCATTGTGATAGGATTCCCCTTTCATAATTGTAAATGCTCTGTATAATTGTTCCACAAAAAATAACCTGACCATCTGATGAGAAAAGGTTAACCGCGATAAAGATAACTGGTGGTGTGCTTTTTTATTAAGTGACTCATGAAAACCCCATGCTCCGCCCACAACAAATATGAGCTCTCGAATACCGATATTTATTTTTTTTTTCAGAAAATTTGAAAACTCTGTTGAACTTATCTCTTTTCCTTTTTCATCGAGCAAAACTATATAATCAGCTTTTGATATATGCTTCGTAATGAGCTCAGCTTCTTTTTCTTTAATAATTTCCGGTGCAAGTGATGCACTTTTTTTTACAGCAGGAATTTCAGTAATGGAAAAGTTGATATAATGCTTAAGTCGCTTCAGGTAAATATCAATGCCTTCCTTCAAATAATTATTTTCTGTCTTTCCGATGGTTAACAGGGTAATTTTCATGATCCAATAGTTTCATGTTTGATTTGAATGCATTTTAAGACTAAATTATACTTCATATTCCTGCAGGTATTAATCTGCCCGAAAATAAGCATTTTTGCGTAATCTGAATCCTTGAAAAATCATTAACTTTACAGTTTTCAAGGTATTTTTGTATTTAACAAATGCCTGCTTTCTGAATAGCCCTGTTTCTTATTTTTGTGGCCGGGTTTTTGATATCAAGCTTTTACGGGAATTCTTTCCAGATGCTTTTAACAACTATTTGAGATGAAAAATTTTGGTTTAATATTTCTGATTTTTACTCTTGTTATCTTATCAGGAGGAAATTCGGCTTATTCTCAAAAAAAGTCTGCTGAAGTTGCTAAGGACGTTTCCACTGCCATAAGAAATGGGAATGCCCGTGAAATAGCAAAATATTTCGGGTCAAATGTCGACCTTAATTTTCCAGGAAATGAAGGTACTTTCAGCCGGAATCAGGCTGAACTTATTTTGCGGAATTTTTTTCAGAGAAATGCACCTGCTTCTTTTTCTGTACAACATGAAGGTGCATCAAGAGATGGTTCTCCCTATGTTATCGGCAACTATCGTTCAAAAAATGGCGATACTTACCGCGTATACTTTCTCATAAAAAATATTTCCGGTAATACCGTGTTGCACTTGCTTCAATTTGAGAAGCAATAGGTAAATAAATCAGAGCAATTTCAACAAGCATAAAAAAACGACGATTGTAAGATTTCGTATATCTTTACAGTCGTCTTTTTTATTATGGAAAAAATAGAAACAATTATCTTACAGGCTCTGGAAGAGGATATTGGTAGTGGAGATCATACCACACTTTCATGTATTCCTGATGATTTATCAGGCAAGGCCGAACTGCTTGTTAAAGAACCTGGTATCGTTGCCGGGATAGAGATTGCCGGGATGGCTTTCAGACTGTTTGATGCAAACATGAAGTTTAGTCCCTTTTTCAGGGAGGGTTCAAAAATTCAGCCGGGTAATATTTTATTTGAGGTAGAAGGGAAAGTACGATCTATACTGCAATGCGAGCGTCTTGTGCTCAATTTCTTGCAGAGAATGAGTGGCATAGCAACCCGCACTGCCCATTTTGTTTCGTTAACAGAAGGCACTAAAGCACGTATTCTGGATACCCGGAAAACAACTCCCAATTTCCGTGTTATTGAAAAAATGGCTGTGAAAATTGGAGGAGGTGAAAATCATAGAATGGGATTGTATGATATGATCATGATCAAAGATAATCATGTTGATTTTGCAGGTGGTATATCCAATGCTCTGGATCGGGTCCATGAATACCTTTCGGGCAATAATCTGGATTTAAAGGTAGAGATTGAAGTACGTGATATGGATGAACTCAGGGAAGTAATTGCCGATGGCAGGACAAGCCGTATATTGCTTGATAACTTTTCGGTTGAAAAACTGGGAGAAGCTGTCCGGTTAGTAAACGGTCGCTTTGAAACAGAAGCAAGTGGGGGCATTGCTGAAGATAATATAAGACAGGTAGCTCTTACAGGTGTTGATTTTATTTCTTTGGGTACACTAACGCATCATGTAAAAAGTCTTGACATGAGCCTTAAAGCATCATTTTAGCAAAAAGGACTTGTTTTAAACCAATTATTAATAACAGGATTTATCTTTTACAGGTAATATGTTCACGGTTGAAGTAATCATTGTACTTATAGTCTTATTACTGGCCATTGTACTGTTTGCTACAGAAATCTTTTCTGTTGATATAGTAGCACTATTAATAATGGTCACACTTATTGTATCAGGTGTGATAAGCCCTACGGAGGGGGTGTCAGGCTTTAGCAATTCTGCAACCATCACTGTGGCGTCCATGTTTA
>SLOJ01000060.1 GCA_007132585.1 Bacteroidales bacterium
GGAACATCCGTAAACCATGATCCTTCAGAAAGTTCAGCGTTGTATAAATCAGCATAATCACGGGTAGTACCTACAATCCGAAAACCCCTGAAATTATCACCCAGAGCGATTGGTATATATTGTTTTACAAGTGGATTACGTGCAATAGACTCCGCTTCCTGCAGGTTAATATTACCTGTTGGGTAATCGGCATGCAAAACCGAAGAAAGAATCAGCTGTACAGGGCTTCCTTTGGCACCGATAACAAGATCCACACCGGCAAGGTTTTTTTCAACATCTGATCTCATTTGCTTATCAGTCATAAGAATCAAGGAAATGATACTTATGCCTATGGCAAAGAGCAGCAGGCTTAACAATGCACTGCCAGGTCGTGACAGAATTCGTTTTAATGCCAGGTTAAGAATGTACATTGCCTTTGATTTTATAGTGTATAAACATTAGTAAAATGATTCTTCAGTCTTTGATCATGGGTGGCAATTACCCAGCTTACCGGGTTTTTGGTCAATGGCAGGGTTATCAGGTCAAGGAAAAGCTCACAATTTTTATCATCGAGGCTTGATGTAGGTTCATCGGCGAGCACAAGAGCCGGTTTGTTGGCAAGTGCCCTGGCAATGCTGAATCTTTGTTGTTCACCCTGGCTGAGCTTGTAAGGCTTTTTGCCGGAAAGATTTGATATACCCAGCTTTTCCATCAAATGAACAAGATGTTCTTCATCTCTCCTGCTGCCAGAAAGGCGTTGTGCCGCTTTAAGATTTTCAAGAACACTCAGGCTTTCCATAAAAAAGTGTTTTTGAAAAATCATTCCTGTTTTTTGTCCTCTGAAGCTATCTTTTTCATTGTTTTTTAAATCGGTTGTACAGGTATTGTCAATCCATATTTTTCCTTCTGACGGAGAAAGTATACCTGATATAAGATGCAACAGGGTGGTTTTTCCGTTTCCTGATTGTCCTGTTACTAGTATTTTTTCTCCTACAGCACATTCAAGGTCGGGAAAATTAAATTCGGAACCGGCAGGATATTTATATGACAACGAGCTTGTTATTAGCATTTTATTTATGTTGTGCAGTTCTTACATTTACCATGTACCAGCAGATCAAAATTCTCAGGTTGAAAGCCCTTTGGGAGAACAGGAGTTTCAAAAGGCTTATGGGAGATACAGAAAACACCATTGCAATTATTGCAATAAAAATGTACATGATGACTGTTATGGGGTTTATCTTTACCTGGGGTCATGGCATACCGTACCTCGCCACCTTCAAGTGAAATACTGTGAATTACATTTTGACTTAAAAAACTACGCAGGGTGCGGTAAACTGTGGTCCGGTCATAGCTGTAGGCAAGCTGATCGCGTATTTCCGATTCAGATAATGCTGAATCAGCCCGGGAAAGAGTTTTAAGTATTTCTACCCTGCAAGGTGTACGTGAAAGATTATTCTCTTCCAGCAAGGCGTATATATCGTTCATGAGACAACTGGTATATTTGCAACTTTGTTGCAAATGTAATACTTTTATGCCATGATTAAATATCTATTGCGTTAAATTGTCTTATAATTATTTCCTGTCTGGTTTACCTGATTAAAATTATTCAGGCAACTTAATTAAATGTAATTTGTTTACATGTAGCTTCTTTTTGCAATATCGAAGAATAATCGCTAATTTTGAATCCCTGGTGAAAGACAATGGTTGTATTGGGAAATGGAAAAAAGGATACTGCTTTCCCCTGTAAAATATTTTCCACTTAAAACTTTTTAAAATGGGTGTTTTTATTGGCATAAGCGTAATATTGTTATGGGCTCTGCACCTGGCTTATATGTTTATTTTCGTTGAATTCTCAGCAGTTAACCCATGGATGTATTTTCACATCCTACTGCAGGGATGGCTGTATACAGGATTATTTATTACCGGGCATGATGCCATGCACGGTACCGTATCAAAAAATAAAACCGTAAATAAAATTATCGGAACTATAGCCACTTTCCTGTTTGCGGGAATGTCGTATAAAAGATTACGCAAAAACCACGGACTTCATCACATGGCACCTGCCACAGAAAAGGATCCGGACTTTTACGTGCGATCACAAAATTTCTTTGTCTGGTGGGGTATTTTTATGTGGAGATATGTTACTGTTATGCAACTGGTTATTATGGCTGTTGCCTATAATATTTTTATCCATGTACTAAGCCTTGGTGAGTTAAAAGTAATTATATACTGGGCTCTGCCCGCTATACTGGGTACAATTCAGTTATTTTACTTCGGAGTATACTGGCCTCACCGCAAACCCCATTTAAAGCATATGATGCCACACAGAGCACGTACTCTTAAAAAAAATCATTTGTGGGCCCTGACCAGTTGTTATTTTTTCGGTTACCACTGGGAGCACCATGATGATCAGTTTGTTCCCTGGTGGAAACTCTATTCAACAAAAACAAAAAAAATTTCAAGATCATAATGGAAAACTTAAAAATACATATTGAAGAAGCATGGGAAAACCGTGATTTACTAAATAAAAAAAAGTACGTTGAATATATAGAGAGTGTAATTGATTACCTCGACCGGGGTAAAATCCGGGTTGCTGAAAAAACAAACGGAGTCTGGAAAGTAAATGAATGGGTTAAAAAAGCTGTTGTATTGTATTTTCCTACCCGGAAGATGGAAACCATTGAAACGGGTCCTTTTGAATTTCATGATAAAATACCACTGAAAAAAAATTATGCAAAACTGGGTGTCAGAGTAGTTCCCCATGCCATTGCACGCCACGGTGCCTATGTAGCCAGGGATGTAATAATGATGCCGTCGTACGTAAATATCGGTGCCTATGTTGACAGTGGAACCATGGTTGATACCTGGGCTACCGTGGGCAGTTGTGCACAAATCGGAAAAAATGTACATCTTAGTGGCGGTGTTGGCATTGGCGGTGTACTGGAGCCTCTTCAGGCAGCACCTGTTATCATTGAAGATAACTGTTTTATTGGTTCAAGATGTATTGTAGTTGAAGGCGTAAAAATTGAAAAGGAAGCTGTACTGGGCGCCAATGTAGTAATTACCGGTTCTACAAAGATCATTGATGTAAGCGGTTCCAAACCGGTTGAATATACCGGAACGGTGCCTGAAAGATCAGTGGTAATACCAGGTACAATTCCTAAAGATTTTGCTGCCGGCACATATCATGTACCATGTGCCCTTATTATTGGCAAACGCAAGGAAAGTACCGATCGGAAAACAAGCCTCAATGAGGCCCTGCGGCAATACAATGTGGCAGTATAAAATCCACAATTGATTTTTAACCCTATTTCACGTTACTTAATTTTTTTCTTTACTGTTTTATGCAAGACGACTTAAAAAAAGCAAATGAAGTTCTGCAAAAAGGTGGTACCATATTGTATCCTACCGATACCATTTGGGGTATTGGTTGTGATGCTACCAATCCCAGAGCCATTGACAAGGTTTGTAAAATAAAATTCCGGAAACCGCAAAAATCATTAATTATACTTGCAGATAGTATGGAGATGATTAAAGAATATGTGAAAGATGTTCCGGAAATAGCCCATGAGCTGGCAGAAAGCTATAGAGACCCGATTACAATAATATACAGCAACGCAAAAAGACTTCCCAAAAACCTTATTCCTGACGATGGAACCATTGCCATTAGAATTCCAAAAGATGAGTTTTGCCTTAAACTCATAAAAATGCTGGGTAAACCTATCACATCTACTTCTGCTAATGTAAGTGGTGAGCCCAACCCGGTTTCTTTCAACTCGATCAGTTCTAAAATAAAAGAAGCAGTTGATTACATTTGTACCACAAATCAGCAGCGTGTGGATACAACCAAACCTTCAACCATTGTAAAAGTAAATCACGACGGACAAATACAAATATTGAGGAATTAAAAAAACTGTTGAAATTGTTTGCAAAAGAATTATCGCATCCCGTTTTTTCCCAGGTGGCAGATGCTGCAGAAGAGTTAAATGTGTCGGCTTATGTTGTCGGTGGATGGGTGCGTGACATGTTGCTGGGCCGAAAATCAAAGGATATAGATATTGTGGTTGTGGGGAGCGGTATTGAACTGGCTCAAA
>SLOJ01000065.1 GCA_007132585.1 Bacteroidales bacterium
TGGCCATGCATCGTGCCATTGAAAAACTAAAAACCAGGCCCGGTCTGCTAATCATTGATGGAAATCGATTCAGACCCTATGAAGACATTAGTCATCATTGCATTATTAAAGGTGACGGATTGTATTACTCTATTGCAGCAGCGTCCATATTGGCCAAAACCTGGCGAGATGAGTTCATGCTGGAAAAACACGTTGATTTTCCCCAATATCAATGGAATAAAAATAAGGGCTATGCTACCCTGGAACATCGCAAAGCCATCCTGGATCATGGCATTAGTCCCCTTCACCGTAAAAGCTTTAACAGCAGTATTCAGTTAAGGATGAAGTTTTAAAAATACGAAGCACAAAATGGTTCCAGGGATGGCATTCATCACAAAACCAATAGCCTGTTCAGAAAAGTTAGATCGGGAAACCCTGTTTTTTTTGTATTGTTGAAGATAAATATAGATGCAATCCCTTGTTTATTATCGAGTCACCGAACTTAATATTAACACTACATCCCCTCACCCCGTTGACTTCGTCGAACCCTTCGGGTTTCAAAGGGGGAATGGGCCGGCAAAAGCTTAAGGAACCCGTTACACATCACACATCACCGATCACCAAACAACCCTACCAATGCACATGCTTCCTCCTCACCGGCATGGTCATACAACGTGTGCCACCACCCCCACGGGGTAATTCACTGCCATCCATAGTGATAACATATTTGTCATAGTCGGAAAGATTCACTTTTCCCTTGATAACATCCGAAGCCTTTAATACTTCCATTCCATTTTTATGAAGTTCTTCAATGGTTTTGGCATTGCGGGCGTAACCGATAACTCTGCCGGGTCCTACGGCAAAGAAGTTGGCACCACTGTGCCATTGTTCCCTCTCCTGGAACCAGGGGTCACCACTGCCACCACAAAACACAGGTTTGAGATCCATACCCAGATTACGAAGAGCAGTAGGCAGATTCTCTTCTTCCCTGATCACTTTAACCTTACCCCCTGCCGTATAAATATGTACAGTCAGGTATTTATTCATTTTCATGATCACCGGATCGTAGATCATACATTTATCCATATCGAGCATGGTGAAAACCATATCGAGGTGGATAAACGATTCAGGAGATTCGGGCAATTCCTGCACCACAATATGTTGGTGCTCGTTTTTATCTTTGAGCTGGTCAAGAATAAAGTCAACACCCTGCGATGAGGTTCTGGGACCAATGCCCACAAGAAGAATATCATGTCGTGCCACTACAATGTCGCCACCCTCTATACTAATTTTCGATGCATCTGTTGCAAGGTTATGTGGATTTATGGTTTTTGTTTCGAAAAGGGGATGAAAATCAAAAATGGCTTCCATAATCAAACTCTCACGCAGACGCACAGAAGATTTCATCTTACCAATAAATACACTATCATACACCGAAATGGCAGCATCGCGGGTATAAAAAAAGTTATGTAGCGGTCGCAAGGCATACCTTTCCTTGCTCAGGAAACTGGTAAGATTTTTTACCTTATTGGGGACACCTTCAATAAGTTGCCGCGAAAGTTCATTCTCATCAAGCGATAAAAGGTAAGGTTTAATACATTCGGCTGTTTCATATTTGCAAATCTTATCAAGCAGGTTTTCCTTTACCTTTTCATTCTTCAATACATCGCTCAGAAGATCTTTTACTTCAAAGGTGCGTGTAATTTTTTCCAGAACACCCTTGAGCTGGTTGAACTCCTTTGATGCCACTGAGAGGTTAAGAATATCGCTATAGAGAGCTCTTTCAGCATTTTCGGGCGTCATATTTTCAACCTCCGGCCCTGGTGTGTGAACAATCACACCTTCCAGTTCGCCAATTTCAGAATAAACCTGGGTGGGATACTTTTCTTGCATAGGTGATTGGTTTTAAATCCGGTACGGACCCATATCCGTTTTCCAAACAAAAACGTCTGAACAGGGGACATTTTTTACCCTTACAAAAAACCGGCCTTTCCCGGCCATATGACAGGAAAAGGCCTGCAAAATTAGTCATTTCCGTGGAAGAATTAAATCTTTCTATGGATCAGATCTTCGGCAAGCGTTATAAGATCTTCTTTCTTTTCATCCGCAACTTCTATTTTGCTAAGAAAATCAAGTGCTTTCTTGTTATAATCTTCCATTTTGTTTAATGCCAACTCATTAAGCTTTAACTCAAGATATATATTTTTTACAATGCTTATCTTTTCTTCAGGATTATAAATGCGATTGGTGAAAGAATTACGAAGATCTCTTAACTGGTATTCATTGGCCATTTCAAATGCTTTGATGTATAACCATGTTTTTTTATTGGCTACAATATCTCCACCTGTTTTCTTACCAAATGTTTCTTCATCTCCAAATATATCGAGCCAGTCATCCATGATCTGAAACGCAATTCCCACATTTTCGCCAAAACTGTATAACATACCGGCTTCAAGTTCAGATGCACCTGCTATAATGGCACCGGATTTAAGACATGCTGCCGGAAGCACTGCAGTTTTAAGTCGTATCATATTGATATAATCAGCCTCACTAACCTTATCAAGAGTTTCGAAGTTCATGTCGTACTGCTGCCCTTCGCAAACTTCAATAACAGATCGGTTAAAAAGGTCCAGGATTTTTTTCAGATGTTTCTCAGGGCTCTTTGCAATATGCTGTATGGCCAGGGCAAACATTACATCACCTGAAAGGATAGCAGTATTGGCATTCCATTTTTTATACACGGATGGCTTTCCTCTGCGCAAGGGTGCCTGATCCATAATATCATCATGCATGAGGGTAAAGTTGTGGAAAATTTCCATCCCCACTGCCGGCCCCAATACTTCTTCAATGTTTCCGTCAAACATATCACAGGCCAGCAAAGCCATTAAAGGCCTTACTCTTTTTCCGCCATTACCCAGACAATAATCAACCGGCAGATAAAGTTCTTTTGGATCTTTAACCAAACTGGCAGAATCAATGTATTCATTGATCTTTGATGTGTACTCTTTAAGTTTTGATGGCATAGGGTGCTTATTTTAATTAATATTATAAACCCTGTTCTCTCATAAAAGTTGTAAATAACAGCTATTAAATTTAATTAAGCGGGTATAATAAACCTGGTATCTTCAAGAATTTTTTTTATTCCATACTCAATACTAACGGGTTCCTTTTCAAGTAATCCACGCATTTTTGAGATATCCGGATATCTTCTTTTCATATCTCCTTCCGGTAAAGGTGGCATGTATATTATTTTTGATGAAGACCCGGTAAGTTTTATAACAAGTTTTGCAAGGTCAATTATGCTTATTTCAAAATCGGAACCAATATTTATAACGTCATTAACATAAGCATTATCGTAAAAAGCCCGGGCGGTAGCTTCCACGTTATCGTCGATATAGCAAAAAGTACGGGTTTGTAAACCATCGCCATAAATGGTAATGGGTTTATTTTTCATCGCCAGTGCAATGAAGCGTGACATAACAAAATCGACACTTTGCTTGGGCCCGTAGGTATTAAAAAAACGGAATATGGTATAATCAAGTTCGAATTCCTTTTTGTACGATTTCAAATATGCTTCACCCACATTCTTTACTACAGCATAGGGTATTCTGGAGTTCAACGGTGTGGTTTCTTCATTTTGCGGCAAATCAACTGGTTCACCATAAACCTCTGATGACGATGCAAAAAATACCCTTTTCACACCCATGTTTTTTGAAAGATCAAAAATGTGTTCAAGCCCTTTTATGTCGCGCAATACTTTTATGGGGTTTGCCTGTGTTTGTTGCACACCCACAAAGGCAGCGTAATGAAAAACATATTCGAAATGATTCGCAAGCATTACTTCTGCAATATCCCTGTAGTTATTGACGTCGCACTTTACAAATCTCCAGTTATCTTTTGAAGGATCGGGCAGTTTTCTTACATCGCCTGATGAGAGATCATCAACCAGAACAACAAAGTTCTGTGGATCGCTGATCAGTTTCTCTGCAAGACAACTACCGATAAAACCTGCTCCGCCTGTAATAAGTATCTTTCTCTTCTTTCCCATAATCGTATATAAACATTTTCCAGGTTAATTCTCCGGAA
>SLOJ01000083.1 GCA_007132585.1 Bacteroidales bacterium
CAAATTGCTTATTGGCATATTTTTCCAATGCACTTTTTGCCAGGCCACTCACCCCTGGAAAAATGTCATCATAAAATATTGCATTCTCATGTTTTATCACATCGCTGCACTTGGGAGCTCCATCACCAAAAAAAGCTGTCCTTCCTGTATCAAGAAAGGAGCTGAAAGAATTTTCATCAATAATTTCTGCAGAAGTCTCTTTAAGTTCTCTCAGTTTTACATCGTATACTGCACTGTATACTTCCATTCGGCGGGCATCGATCAAAGGAACGTAATACCGGGCAGGATTTTTATCTTTCAGGATGGCTGTAACAGCCATTGCCTGTAATGTGTTTATAGCAATTAGCGGAACATCAAGCGCATAGCAAATTCCTTTTGCTACCGATACTCCAATGCGCAAACCGGTATAAGAGCCGGGGCCTTTACTCACTGCCACTGCATCCAGCTGGTGAAAATCAATACCAGCTTCTTTTACGGCCTCCTGAATAAAAGATGTGAGACGAGAAGAGTGGGAGTATTGCATGCTTTTATCTTCGCGCATGGCAATGATCTGATTGTTCCTTAACAGACCTGCAGAACAAACTTTGGTAGCTGTTTCCACCAGGAGAATATGGCTCATAGGTTACTTTTTCAAATGAAATGCAAAATTACAATTTCATTTACAATAGGACAGAGCCATTGTAATTTAATTTACAACATGCCCGATCAGAAGAAGTAAAAACGATTATATTCTCAAGGTATTAATCACTGAATAGTTCGCTGCGGCTAACGGAAACAACTTTATCACCGTCATTCAGAGCCCTGCTGACAGCCCTGAAAGGACCGGTAACAACCTGATCACCATCTTCAAGCCCCGATTTAATTTCAATATAATTGCTGTCCTGGATACCGGAAACTACGGGGGTAAGTTTTACTTCACCTTCAGCGTAAACAAACACATACTCCTGAATGCGGGCAGTTTGTTCACTACGAACAATACCGGCTGTTTCTTCATTCTCTTCAGTGTCATTTTCTTGGTGGTCTTCGTCTTCTTCACGGTTCTGCAAACCTTCGCGGGTGGTAACTGCCTGAATGGGAACTGAAACCACCTCAGAAACAGTTTGTGTACGAATATCAGCTGAAGCTGACATACCGGGCCTGAAGGGAGATAAATGTGGCCGATCCTGCCTTTGGAGGTGCTGATAAGATTCGGGCAAAATGCGTATACGCACTTCAAAGTTGGTTACCTGGTCAACACTTAAACCCTGTGCCAAAGCGGAGTTTGCAATAGATGTAACGATTCCTGAAAATTCTTCATTCAGCCATGCATCAACTTCTATCATTGCTGTATCTCCTTCATTTACCCTTATGATGTCATTTTCATTTACCTCCACCATAAGCTCCATTTCATTAAGGTTGGCAATCCTGAGAATTTCGGTCCCTGCAAATTGTGATGTTCCAACAACTCTTTCGCCCAACTCGGCATCTAAACGCGATATGGTACCATCCATGGGTGAAAATATATTGGTTTTGGTAAGGTTTTCACGTGCTTCACGCAATGCTGCTTCTGCACTTTTTACCTGGAATTCGGCCGCCACAACACTTTGCTGTCCGGCTTCCACTTCAGCCTGCGCTACAAGAAAATTAGCCCTGGCTGAATCAAACTCCGACTCAGATATAGCATCCTGATTGAAAAGCCTTTGATTTCTTTCAAAACTGGCCTTTGCATTGATAAACTGTGCATCGGCCTGTGATTTGCGAGCCCGGGCATTGGCCAGGTTAGCCCGGCTGGTATTCAAACTGGCTTCAATCCTGTCAAGTGCCGACTCGTAAATATCAGGGTTAATGCGCACCAGCAAGTCGCCACGCTGCACAAAATCCCCTTCCTTTACAAGTATTTGTACAATCTCTCCTGAAACATCAGGTGCAATTTTGGCTTCGGTAACCGGTTGCACTTTACCGCTTGCGGTTACAATTTCAACAATACTTCTTTTTTCGGCAGCCTCAACAGTAACTTTTGTTGCAGGCTCCTCGCCAATCCAACCTGCATTACGCCCTACAATAACAAAGATTATCAGAACTGCCAGAACAATCAATGCGAGTCTCAGAATTTTATTACGCTTCATTTTATTTACAATTAAAAAGGATAGAATCAATATTAGTTAAAAGTGAGCGGATTTCCCATATAGAAATCCAATATTTTCATCCTGAAAAGATATTCATATTTAGCCTGTAGCAACTCAGATTGAGCCGCTGAAAGGCGGTTTTTTGCATCATTGTATTCCAGGGTATTAACCATCCCCACATTAAATCTTTGTTCGGTATAACGGAATGCCTCTTCCAGTGCCACCACATTTTTTTCAGTGGCTACATATCTTTTGAGCGAAGCAACAGCATCGGCATGTGACTGTTGAATGGTCTGGAACAGTTGCTCGCGCACGATCTGGCTTTGCAGGCGGGCATTTTCGAGATTGATCTGCGAACGGCCAATATTAGTTTTTACCTGGTAGTTATTAAAAATAGGAATGGAAAGAAACAACCCCAGGCTACGGTTCAGGTTATCACTGAGCTGGTCGCTGAAAGGCTTTCTGCGGGTTTCAAACTGTGTTACCGGTCTGAGAACCTGCTGGCCATCGTTGGTGATAAATACCTGGTTAAGGCCCGTGGGCTGTTCATCGAAAATTTCCAGACTGGCCTCTGAATAACCACTGCCGTATGATCCACTCAGGCTAAGTCTGGGGCTTCGCCCGCCCCGGGAAATGGCAAGACCCCTTTCGGCACTGGCAATACGAATGTCGGCCGAACGTATTTCGGGTTGCTGGTTTATTGCCACCCGATACACCTTCATAGGGCTTCTGTCGGGCTCCTCATCGGCTGTTATTTCAACATCCGGAAAGGCAATAGCAAATTCAACATCTTCGGGTAAAAACATAATCTGGCTTAGATTCAGGTAGGCCAGATCCAGTTGATTTTCTGCATTAACAAGCTGAAGCTCTTCCGTTGCAAGCTGTGCCTGAATGGTAAGAAGTGAACCACGGGGCAGTGTACCTGCCTCCACAAGCTTTGAAGTGCGTTCTACCTGCTGTTCGCTTATCTCAACCTGATTTTGTGCATTTTCAACCAGTTCAATGCTGAATAACACCTGCAGATATGCTGATGCAACATTAAGTGCTACATCATTATAACTCCGTTCAAGATCATACTGGCTTGCATCAAGGTCCAAACGGCTTTGTCTGATGGCATTCTGCACCTGCAACCCACTAAATAAATTCAGATTGGTTGAGATCCCAAAATTATTGGTGCGGACAGTTTCAGTGGAAAACTCATTGGTAAACGGGTCAACCGTGCGACCGAAGTTATAGGAATGCGATGCACTTGCATTTAAGGATGGAAACAGATTGGCCCGGCTTTGGGTGAGATTTTCTCCGGCCAGATCAACCGATAATTTCTGTTGCTGCAGCTGAAGATTATTTTCCCATGCGTGGTCAATGCATTCTTCCAGGGTCCATAGCCGATCCTGCTGAGCAAAACCCTGTGAGACTGAAAGGCTGGTAAAAACTAAAAAAATAAATATCAGTGTGAGTTTATTGCTTTGCATCATTCACTGGTAAAATTAAAATGGTTATGATTAAGTTTTCTTTGGTATAGTGTTATGACAAGTCATTAACAATAATCCGACGCTGTGAATTGCTGTTTATTACATGTCAAACGTAATATTTTTTTTAAAACATGATTATATTACTTTGTTTTCATTTGCACAGAAACAAATTATATAAATACTTTGTTTCAGTTTTAACAAAATAACCTAAAAGCAAACCCATGCGCATAGCAATTTCAGGCCATACCGGCTTCATTGGCAGTGAATTAAAGAAATTCTTTTCTGAGAAAGGTTTTGAGATCACCGGAATCGGACGAAATGATTTTAAACGGGGGACCGGTCATATCGCCCGAATGATTGAAGATCATGACTTTCTGATCAATCTGGCAGGCGCACCCATCATAAAGAGATGGACCCGGAAATACAGCCGCTTGCTATGGACCAGCCGTATTGATACTACGCGTA
>SLOJ01000125.1 GCA_007132585.1 Bacteroidales bacterium
CAGGTAGGTGCACAAACCGAACTGATCTTTGATGGGGGTTCATTGGCGATTAACCATCATGGTGGTATTACTCACGAAATGAAATACTTTGAAGAAGATCTGCTTATCCTGGAAACAGATGGTGCAATAAAAAAATCAGGCATAAAGCCTTCTGCGGAAGCAGATCATGATAAGAAAACCGAAAATATTTTCAATGCCCTGGTAATGGGAGTAAAAGACTATTTCGGAAAGCTGGGCTTTAAAAAAGCAATTCTCGGATTGAGCGGAGGGATTGATTCGGCAGTAACAATGGCTATTGCAGCTGAGGCGCTGGGCCATGAAAATGTATTAGGTGTATTATTGCCCGGTCAATTCAGTTCCGACCACTCAGTCAATGATGCAAAAGACCTCGCAAAAAATCTTAACTGCCCCTATCATATTGTTCCCATAAGCGAAACAACGGAAAGATTCGAAGAAAACCTGAAACCCTATTTCAATGATTTGCCTTTTGATGTTGCCGAAGAAAATATCCAGGCACGCACAAGAGCAGTTTACCTGATGGCCTTCTCAAATAAATTCGGTTATGTTCTGTTGAACACATCCAACAAAAGTGAAGCAGCGGTTGGTTACGGCACCCTTTACGGGGATATGTGCGGTGGAATTTCAGTACTGGGCGATGTGTATAAAACGGATGTCTTTAAGCTGGCCGAGTATATTAACCGTGAAAAGGAAATAATACCGGCAAATACGATTATCAAACCCCCCAGTGCTGAGCTGAGACCCGACCAGAAAGATTCAGATTCATTACCTGATTATGAGCTGCTCGATGAGGTGCTTTTCCAGTATATCGAAAACCGCAAAGGCCCTGTTGAACTCATACAAATGGGATTTGATGAAAAACTGGTGAACCGTATATTAAAGCTGGTAAATACCTGCGAATATAAAAGATACCAGACGCCTCCCATACTGAGAGTCTCATCCAAGGCATTTGGAATGGGTAGAAAGATGCCCATTGTTGCAAAATATCTGGGGTGAAAAATATAGTCAATTTAAAAGGATCTGCAATGGAAACTATCCGAAGACCAGATATAAAGAATTATCGGATTTATCTGATAATAGCCGGTTTACTGGTTTCGGGTATCATGTACTCCTGCGATCGTTTTAATTTTTTCCCAAAAAGAACCCATATTGAAGGCATTGTACTTGATGGTATTAGTTTTGAAAAACTCAGCGGTGCTACAATTACATTAAAACCATCACAGGGCAGCCCGGCAACTACAACCGGGCAGGTGACAGTTGATGAAAACGGTCGATATAAATTTGAAGATGTTACCATCGGAAACTACAATTTATCGGTTAAAACAGAAGGTTATAAAGAAATAATTGCTGATGATATTGCTTTGAATGACCAATATGCGTTTATTGCTTTACTTCCGGTAAGCGATGAAATTAATATGATCACCGGGGGAATTACCGGCAGGGTAACCGACAATCAAGGAGTCCCCCTTTCCGGAGTAAGCGTGGCCGTTAGTAGTCAGGATATGGCACTTACAAATGGTTTTTTTACGGCTGCTGTAACCGATGAGAAGGGTCATTTTTTTATTGGAGCAATTCCCCTTGATAAAACCAATGAATTTATGATCCGCTTCGCTGCTGATTCTTATGAAATTTTTATTGAGGAGAATAAAGTCATCCCTGCAAATGGTATAATTCATCTTCATGCAGAAATGCAGAATGAAGCAACCCCTGATATAATATTTTACGAAGGATTTGAAAACAACCATGATAACTGGGATAAAACAGGATTCTGGGAAGTACACCAAAATGCTGCGGTTTACAACAAAGCTTTTCCAAAATATGTGCAGGTTGCACCTAATGACAGTTCAGCCGGCAGAATTCCGGATGCAATCAAGGGGGAATACATGGCCTGGTTCGGGCAGGAAAGCCGGGGCAACTATATGGGGCAGCAAAGCCCTTATGATACCAGTCTTACAGGTGGAACCGGAACAGAAGCGAACCGTGGCGAATTGATTTCTCCATGGATAAACCTGGGGCAAGTTCAAAAGGCCAGTATCAGCTTCTGGTCATGGTTTGAAATAGAAAGTGCTACACCTCACCCTTATGGTTTTGATCTGATGAAGGTTTATGTTATTCAGGATGATACCAATCCTGAAATATTTCTGGGAAGCCTGAATCCTGATATAACACAATTGCTTAATGACAGAGATGCATTACCCCTGACATCCGGTGGTTTTAATCAGGCTCCTGTATGGAGATTTGAAGAATTTGATCTTGGAGCTTTCATAGGGTCAAGAATTAAGATCAAGTTCGTTTTCGATACAAGAGATCACAGGCACAATGGATTCAGAGGATGGTTTATTGATGAAATCAAGGTTGTGGAAAAAGATACACAGATTAACTTTTCAGCTGACCTGCCCCAGGGCATAACCCGATAAATAAACTGTATTACAACATTTTAAAAAACAGTTTGCCTTATAAGCTATTTTTTAAGATGGGCGCTGAGCTAGTCGTAGCGCATAACAGTGCGATTAACAAGTTTCGTTTCGACAAGCTCAACGACCAGAAACCACTTTTGAAAAACTCCTTTAGAAATTAATGTACATTAGCATTAATTGCCTCAACGGATTTTATTTCCGGGATGGCCTTTTTCATGGCCTGCTCAACACCCGATTTAAGGGTCATGGTACTCATGGGGCATGACCCACAGGCACCCAGCAATTCAACATTAACTACGTTGTCTTCTGTAAGCTCCACAAGGCGAATATTACCACCATCAGCCTGAAGGTAAGGTCTGATCTGGTCTATTACATTTTCAACTTTTTTAATGAGTTCAGCATTTGGGGTATTAGACATAATTTTCAATGGTTTAAAGGGTGAATATAATTTTATAAATTAATTTTCTGTATCGTATTGGCATTCTTAATGGTTTTTTTCAGGTCGGATTCAATAACCCTGCTAATGGCATATGGTTCATTATCAGCAATTAATGACATAATCCTTATTTAGATTTAGTTTGTGTAAAAATAAGGATTTTTTAAGTTGTGACAAAATAAACAATGCTAAAACCGGGAGAGAGATGTTAAAGTTCGTTAGCAGGATCCCAGAATACATCAGTGAAGTTTATAATCTTATCATTTATTACAGATATTCCTTCACTTTCAAGCAATTGCTGCATAATGTCGGGGCTGCCAAAATGATGTTTCCCCGTAAGCATTCCATTACGGTTAACTACGCGGTGTGCAGGAATAGAATCATCAAAGGTATGCGAATGATTCATGGCCCAGCCTACCATGCGTGCCGATCGTCCGCTGCCCAGGTAACGGGCAATAGCACCATATGAGGTAACCCTGCCATAAGGTATCAGTTTTACAACTTCGTATACCTTCAAAAAGAATGAATCATTCATAAAATAATCACAAATTAATTAATCAGGGATTTCTTAAACTAAATTCAAGAAAACAAATCTTATCTCCTTTTTCGAGAAAAATACTTTCGTAATAGGTTTTTATGCTTAACACAAGGGGGTCAACTCCTTCGGGCTTACCATACAGATCGTTTGTTGCAAGTTTCAGGTTATGCTTTCTTTCACGGATGACATCCAGGGTAAAATCGTAAAAATTCCGGTTATCGGTTTTCAGAAATATGGGGCCGTCGGGTTTAAGAAAATTGCTGTATATTTTCAGAAATCTTTCTGATGTCAGTCTTTTCTTCACTTTGGGTTTATTGGGCTGGGGATCTGGAAATGTAACCCAGATCCCGGAGACTTCATCATGATCAAAAAAACCGTTGAGGTGCTCAGCCTGGATCCGCAAAAATCCCACATTGGCAAGAGCCTGTTCCATTGCCTCTTTGGCTCCTGTCCACAAGCGGTTCCCTTTTATATCAATGCCAATAAAGTTGTATTGGGGAAAAGCCTTTGCCAGACCGATGGTATATTCACCTTTTCCGCAACCTATTTCAAGTACAATGGGATTATCGTTAAAGAAAAACCGCTGATTCCATTTCCCTTTCAGATGATGGTCGGGAACCGGAAAGCGGTACTCAGGCTGAATCACATTAGGAAACGCATTGATTTCAGCAAACTTGCGATGCTTGTTTTTAGGCACTTTGGTAAATCAGATTTCCGTACAACTTCTATTCTCACCGATGCAGAACCCATGCATCCGGGTTGATATCCTGCTGAACATCTTGTAACTCGCGTTCTGCTTCATTCAGATCATAGTAAAACCCATAGGATACTCTGTAAAAGCCAAGGGGATTGATCGGAAACACCGTTGCGTTGGTTGCACCCATCAGGCGCAGCTCTTCTGCCAGGATTTGGGCACTGTGTTCTTCTTCAAAACTACCAACAATGATATGGTACACCTTTCTTCCTGGTTCAGGAGTTGCCGGAGTGGTTTGCCGGGGAGCCGGCTGAACCGGTTCCTGGGTAACTGCAGGAGTTTCATCTTCAACTACCTGGTCATCGACTGGTTCATCTTCAGTTACAGGTACAGGAGTTTCAACCCTTACAGGTTCGCTAGCAACTTCACTCTTACGGAATACTGATTTTTCGCCAAAAATATATTCATAATTCAGCGCCAGAACAATAATAATAATAAGCAGGGGAACCACAGTTAGGGCTACCCATTTTACGGCCGGTGAAAGGCCCTGTTTTTTCTTTTCCACAGCTTTCTTTTTTGGTGTTGGGGGTATGACTTTTTCTGTTTGAGGTTTCCTGGGCTGGCTTACTTCAGCCGATTTGGTTACCGGCTGGGTAGCTTCTGTTTCCTTAGGTTTTTCTTCGGGTTTTTCTTCGGGTTTTTTTTCAGGCTCTTCTTTCTTTGGCGGAACTTCTGCTTTGGCTTCTTCAATGGCCTTATCCAGTTCGGTTTTTGCTTCTTCTTCCGACTTTCTTTCTGGTTCACTAACAGGAGGCATGCCTGCCGAATCACTCAAATAATTTATAGAAGTATCCGGCTCAAAAACCATTTGACCAGCTTCATTCATGGAGAAAACACCTACATTATCAAGTTCTACTTTGCGACCTGATTTTAATGAATTCTGCATCTCAGCTACAAAATTATTTACAAATTCCGTAGCTTCTGCGCTACTGATATTTTCCTGTTTTGCAATGTATTCAATTAAAAGTCCTCCGCCAGACTTATTATTTTCATTAAAAACAATGACCTTAGAAGGAGATTCTACTTTTTTTAACTCAGGGACAAATTTTGCCGGGATATATTTGGTAGAGAATTCACCAATTTCCGGAAGTATTACAAAGTCGTTCTCAAACAACAATTCGCTGATGTACTTACCAATTTTCATAATAATAAGCGTTTTGAGTTAATCGCATGGGCCTTATAGCCTTTATTTTCATGGGTTTACAAGTTAACCCGCATATAAAAATCACGAATAAACAGGCAAAAAAACATGTATTTTTTGCGTTATTTGCTTGGTTATACGCAATATATTCAACGAAGTTATAAAAAACAGTGTAAAATATTATTCTCTGGCTTGATATTGCATCAGAACAAACCATGAATTTCAGCATCAATCTTATTGATCACTTCGCCAAGGTCAGAAGTTTTTTCAGAGAATTTGTTGGTATCGGCATCAATAATAAGCAATTTTCCATGCGTATAACCCTCGACCCATTCATTATAACGCTCATTAAGTCTTTTCAGGTAATCCAGCCGAATGGTATTTTCGTATTCGCGGCCTCTTTTCTGTATCTGGCTTACCAGGGTGGGCACACCTGCCTTAAGGTAAATAAGCAAATCGGGAGGTTGAATAAAGGTGTTCATGAGTTCAAAAAGAGTGGAATAGTTTTCGAAATCGCGGGTTGACATAAGCCCCATGGCGTGCAGGTTGGGGGCAAAGATGTAAGCGTCTTCATAAATTGTACGGTCCTGTATTACGGTTTTTCCACTATTACGGATGTCAACGATCTGCCGAAACCTGCTGTTTAAGAAATAAATCTGAAGGTTGAAGGACCACCGCTGCATGTCTTCATAAAAATTATTCAAGTAAGGATTGGTTTCAACATCTTCGTAGTGAGCTTCCCATCCGTAGTGCTTGGACAATAATCCGGCAAGGGTTGTTTTACCCGAACCAATGTTTCCGGCAATCGCTATATGCATAGTTTTAAAATTATGGGTCTTTAGCCCGGTTACCAAAAGTATTCTGGAAAATTAATGGAAATTTCCGGTAAAACGATATTTTTTTAATGAAACTTCTGTTTGTAAAAAAATCTCATCGCCTGTCACGAAAAAACTTTTTACGCCGGTTTCCGGTAGCAAAAATACATTTTCCCTGCGAAGAAAAAAATCATAAACTTTCATTTTCTGCCCTTCTGAAGAAAAAATATATTGTTCAGTCACCTGGATATTTTCGGTTGGGATATCAGGTAATGAATACAAAAAGTTGGCATGCCTGTCAAAAACCCAAACACCATTAGCCGCAATAAACAGCTGCTCATTGCTTTCACGCATGTAGGTAATATTTTCCAGGGAAGGAAATTCAAGGCTCAGATCAACGCCCGATATCTCGGGCATTCCCCGGTCGTTATATCTTATCAGTTTGAACAACCCGGCATACCATACCCAGAATCCGTTTTGTGATGAAAAACAGATTTTCGCGGGAATATCTGTTGCCATGAGATCAGAAGCATTGAAAGAGCGTTTTTCTGCAAGATTTTTATCAAGCATTACCACATGGCCGAAATCGCCAAAAAATACCAGTATGTTAAGGGGGTCGCTGATATCGGCGAAAGTAACCGGTCCGAAAGATCTTTTGCTGTAAGAGATTGTTTCGCCTGAAGCGGTATGTTTTCTGAACACTCCGTTTTCAATGCTGTAAATATTACCCATCTTATCAATCCCGGCCAGTGAGCTGACGTTTTTGTACTCTTCAATAAGTACAAAATCTGAAGCAAACCCACCCGGCAAAAAAAAGACGGAAACCCACAATGCAATAAAAAATGATTTCACATACAATGTATTAAGAAATAAACTTCAGTATTTCATCCACGTACTTCCTGTTATTGAACAGACGCGGAACTTTGTTCTGTCCGCCCACTTTTCCTTTCGATTTTAACCATTTAAAGAAAGTATCGCGAGGCAACGCAGTAACCTTAAGTTTTTTCAGGAGAATATCAGCGGTTCGTTTGGCTTCATAGTCAGAGTTTATATCCTGAAGGGTTTTATCGAGAATATTGGTAAATTTTTCGAGATCATCGGGTTCTTTCTCAAATTCTATGAGATATTCATGGCTTGCCGAGTTGTTATCTTCCAGAAAAACGGGAGCAGCAGTATATTCACTTACCACAGCCCCGGTTTGACGACATGCATTATCAAGAGCATTTTCGGCATTATCAATAATTACTTCTTCACCAAAAGCATTGATAAAGTTTTTTGTTCGACCTGATATCTGAATCCTGTATGGATTGGTATTGGTAAACTGAATAGTATCTCCGATCATATATCTCCACAGTCCGGCATTGGTAGAAATAACCAGTGCGTAATTGGTATCTGTTTCTACCTGATCGATGCTAAGCACACGGGGATTTTCCGATTCAATCTCTTCAAGTGGTATAAATTCGTAATATATACCGTAATCGAGCATAAGTAACATTTCTCTTGAATGTGGCAGATCCTGTATACCAAAAAAACCTTCTGATGCATTATAGGTTTCCATGTACCACATTTGCTCAGAGGGTATAAGTTTTTTGAACTGTTCGCGGTAAGGTGCAAAACTTACACCACCATGAATAAACAGTTCCATATTGGGCCATACCTCCAGTATATTCTGCCGTCCGGTTAATTCCAGAACTTTCTTCAACAGCATGAGGTTCCATGATGGCACACCGCTCAGGTTGGTAACATTTTCCGTAATGGTGGCATTGGCGATTTTATCAAGCTTCTTTTCCCAGTTATCCATAAGAGCAATTGAAATATCAGGGGTACGCAGCAATTGTGCCCAGAAAGGGAAATTCTGAACCAATATTGCCGAAATATCACCAAAGTATGAATTACTGCTAAATTCGCTCATACTATGGCTTCCTCCCATAACCAAACCTTTGCCTGTAAATATATCTGTCTCGGGCCGGTTATTGCAGTAGATGGAAAGCATGTCCTTTCCTCCTTTAAAGTGACAATCTTCAAGCGCTTCATTACTAACCGGAATAAATTTACTTTTATCGCTGGTGGTGCCGCTTGATTTTGCAAACCACTTTATCTCGGTAGGCCATAAAAGATTATTTTCACCTTTGCGCAACCTTTCAATGTATGGTTTAACATCATCGTAATCCTGAACAGGAACTCTTTCCTGAAATGTTTTTACATCTGTAATGGAAGAATAATCATATTTTTTGCCCCATTCTGTATTGCGGGATTTATGCAGGAGTTCAAAAAGAAGTTCGTTTTGGGCTTCATGCGGGTTTTGCTGAAAATATTCAATCTGAGAAACTCTCTGTTTTAAAAACCAGGAAATTACAGAATTAAGAATAGCTGACATATTTTATTCTATTGAAATATAAAACTTTTATTATTTATACAAAAATAAGGAATATGAATTCAACTGTGTATTATTTTTAAAAACTTTGGGAATAAATTTCACTTACTCAAATATTTCCGTCAGTTTATACAATCTGATGCTATAAAAAATGAAAAAAAATCATAGGTTTGTAATGGAATAAACTTTTATGCATGATCGTATATCCCCACAGTAAAATCAATCTTGGCCTGCACATTATAAATAAAAGGAAAGATGGCTTTCATGATATTGAAACACTTTTTTACCCCCTTAGACTATGTGATGCACTTGAGATCATTCCGTCGATGAATGGTAAAACTGAATTTTCATCAAGTGGAACTCCCATACCCGATAATGCTGAAGGAAATCTTTGCCTGAAAGCCTGGAAAATTTTGTACCAACATCATAATATTCCGGCAGTAAAGATTCATCTTCATAAGGTGATCCCCATTGGAGCTGGCCTGGGTGGTGGAAGCAGCGATGCAGCTTTCACCCTGAAACTCATAAATGATCTTTTTGAGGCAAACATTCCCGAAGAGTTGCTGGCGGAATATGCCAAACTACTTGGCAGCGACTGTAGTTTTTTCCTGTACGGAAAACCCGTCCTTGCCTCTGGAAGGGGTGAGATACTGAAACCTTTTGATTTGTCACTCAAAGGATATTACCTTATTCTTGTTTCACCGCCCGTTCATGTAAGCACTGCTGAAGCCTATGCAGGAATTAAACCGTCAATACCGGAAACCAGACTGGAAGATGTGCTTGCACTGCCGGTAAAAAAATGGAAAGGAATCCTGGTAAATGACTTTGAGCATTCTGTTTTTGAAAAACATCCTGAGATAAAAAAAATCAAAAAACAATTGTATCAGTTGGGAGCCCTGTATGCAAGCATGAGTGGCAGCGGATCATCGGTTTTCGGGATTTTTAATCAAAAGCCGGCGGCAAACATCAATGATGTATTTAAAGACTGCCTTTTATGGGAAGAAGAAATATCTTGATCTGATTTATTATACATCTAATTTTATTCAAACAATAAAAGTAAAACCTATGGAAAAACAAATGAAACAAATCCTGCTGATTTCTTTGCTTGTAATGATCTTAGGATTACCGGCAAATGCACAAAAAACTCTTACCCCGCAAAACCTGTTCGATATTGAAACGGTTACTGAAGTAGCTATTTCTCCGGATAAGAATTACATCGCATACGCCTTAAATGTTCCTCGCCCCTTTACAGACAATGCTGGTGGCGATTACCGTGAATTACACGTTTATGATGTACAGAAACAGGAATCCATTCCTTTTATTACCGGTAAGAAGAGTATATTTTCATTAGGCTGGACGCCAGGAGGTGACGCCATTACTTTCAGGGCTAACTTTCCGGAAGCACAGGGGGTGCAGGTATATGCCATAAGGCTGATAGGTGGCGAAGCTTATCCGCTTACAAAACATTCAGCAAGCATAAACTCCTATGAGTTTATTGATGACAATACCCTTGCGGTGGTATCCATATCGCCCGAAGACCCCACACCCAGGGAAATGCGCAGCAAAGGATTCAAAATTGATGTGTATGAAGAGGAATATCGCCATCTGAATCTTTACCGGTACGACCTGGATTCACATGAAATGAAACAGCTTACCAGTGGAGTTACGGTATTCGACTTTACGCTCAGCCCGGATAAAAAGCTTGCTGCTGCAGCCATCGCACCAAGAAACCTGGTTGACGATTCATACATGTTCAAGCGCATATATACGGTAGATATGCAAAACGGCGAAATGAAACTGCTGGTTAACAATCCGGGGAAACTGGGTAAAATGGTGTGGAGCCCTGATGGTACAAAACTGGCCTTCCAGTCGGCATCAAAACTGGAAGATTCAGTGGTAGGCAGTCTTTTCGTTACAGATGTTCCCAATGAAAAACCTTTTGAAGAGCTGCGTAACTACGTGGAAGGGATGGAGCTGAGCGTTATTGACCACACATGGAAAGACAACCGCACATTGCTATACGCTGCCGAGGAAGGAGTTGATATAGTGCTTAGTGAACATGCTCTCAACCGACCATCACGTGACATTCTGCTTCAACCGGCACAAGTTGTATTCAGCCGGTTTCACTATGTTGATGGTATGGTGGCAATGGCAGCGAATACCTGGCAACATCCTTCGGAACTTTATACTTTTCAATTAAGAAGGAAAGATTTAAAACGCCACACGAATCATAACCCATGGCTATCAGAGATAAAGTTAGGCCATCAGCGAAAACTGGTTTATGATGCACGTGACGGGAAAGACATAGAAGGTGTTTTGCTCTATCCGATAAATTATGAAGAAGATAAGAACTATCCGCTAATTGTTTACATCCATGGAGGGCCTGAAGCAGCTGTAAAAAATGGCTGGAGTACATCCTACAGCATATGGGGACAAATTGCCACTGCCCGCGATTTCTTTGTATTCATGCCCAATTACCGCGCCAGCTCAGGACGTGGAGTGGATTTTACCATGGCCGGCTACGGCGACCTGGTGGGTGTTGAATACGATGACGTGCTCGATGGTATTGATCATCTCATTGACATCGGTTATGTGGATAAAGACCGTGTGGGTATGGGCGGCGGTTCATACGGCGGTTATTTCTCTGCATGGTCGGCTACACGGCATACCGATCGTTTTGCCGCCAGTGTGGTATTTGTTGGAATCTCAAATCAGATATCCAAGCGCAATACCACTGATATACCCTGGGAAGACTATTACGTGCACTGGGGCTACTGGACATATGAAGACTGGCAGGATGTGTATGGCCGGAGTCCTGTAAAATATGCCCACCAAAGTAAAACACCCACACTCATCCTGCATGGAACAGAAGACCCCCGTGTGCACCCCGCGCAAAGCCTGGAGTTGTACCGTACACTCAAACTGCATGGCGAAGCACCTGTCAGGCTCATCTGGTACAATGGCGAAGGCCACGGAAACCGCCTCAATGTGCACCGCCTCGATTACATTGTACGCACAATGGAATGGTTCGACTATTATCTCAATTCTGAAAAACCCAAAGATAAAATGCCGGCAAAATATCCGGAGTATGGAGTGTTTGAATGAAAGTTGAGAGGTTTATAAGTTTATGAGTTTATATATTTATTCCGGGTACGACTAAGGTTCGTGCCCGGAATATTTTTATCTTTTTTTGAAACATACAAGGCAAATAAGGATTGGAAAATCATATCTTTGTCGCTGTTTTTATGAGCGTATAACGGAGTAAGTTCGTAAGAACGAATCCAAATTTCACCAAATAACTGAACAAAATGGGAAACTCATCCGGAAACCTAAAATCAAAGCCCAAAGGCTTATTTGCACGAATCCTTGACTTTATTGAAATAGTAGGAAACAAACTCCCCCACCCGGCCACCATATTCGGCGGGCTGGCGGTAATCGTTGTTTTGCTGTCGTGGCTCACATATGCCCTGGGTACATCGGCGGTAAATCCGGCTGACGGGCAGACTGTTACCGTAAACAACCTGCTCAGCGCCGACGGTATCCGCTGGATGTACACCAACATACTTGACAATTTCCTGCGTTTTCCGCCCCTGGGCTACGTGCTGGTAGTAATGGTGGGTATTGGTCTGGCAGAGGGTACAGGCTTGTTTGCCGTAATGATCCGTGCATTGGTTTTGAGTGCCCCCAGTAAATTTATCACTGCCGCAGTAGTTCTGGCCGGTATAGTTTCGGGGCTGGCGGTAGAAGCCGGTTATGTGATCCTGATCCCGCTGGGTGCTATGATCTTTCATGCACTGGGTCGCCACCCCATGGCGGGCCTGGCAGCAGCCTTCTGCGGTGTAAGCGGTGGCTTCGGAGCCAACTTCTTCATCGGCTCCATCGATCCCATTCTGGCAGGCATATCTACCTCTGCCGCCCAAATCATTGACCCCAGCATGGTGGTAAACCCCGCCGTAAATTACTACTTTATGATCGCTTCCAGTTTCATTGTGTTATTTGTGGGAACCTGGGTAACCGAAAAAGTGGTAGAACCGCGTCTGGGCAAATATGAAGGCACCGCCGAACGATTTAAAATCGTACAACTCACACCCGAAGAGAGAAAAGGATTACGCTGGGCAGGTATTACCGTTGTGATTTTTATAATTGCCATGGCATTTACCGTGATTCCCGAAAACGGAATTTTCAGAAACCCCGAAACCGGTTCAATCCTTCACTCTCCCTTCTTTACAGGTATCATAATAGGAATTTTACTTCTCTTCCTGCTTCCCGCGCTGGCTTATGGAATAGTTGTGGGTACCGTTAAGAATGACAAAGACATGATGAAACATATTATCAAATCGATGAGCGGAATGGGTGGATACATCGTGCTGGTTTTCTTTGCCGCACAGTTTGTGTATTTCTTCAACTACTCCAACCTGGGGCTTATCATTGCCATCAAAGGTGCATCCGGACTTACCGAAATAGGATTTACCGGCCCGATACTCATTGCAGCCTTTGTTTTACTGGCGGCTTTCATCAATCTTTTCATGGGAAGTGCATCAGCCAAGTGGGCCATCATTGCCCCGGTGTTCATTCCCATGCTTATGCTGCTGGAAAACGGTTATCACCCCGGCATCACTCAGGCAGCCTTCCGTATCGGTGACTCCCTCACCAACCTGGTTACCCCCATGATGAGTTACTTTGCACTCATCGTTACCTTTGCGGAGAAGTACGACGAGCGATATGGCATCGGAACCATCATTTCCACCATGCTTCCTTATACCATCTTCCTGGGAATTGTATGGATTGCCGCGCTGATGGGATGGATATGGCTGGGAATACCGCTGGGACCCGACGGACCGATTTATCTTAACTAGGTCAACCCATCAACCCGCTTCTACATTCTTTCCGGCACCTCTATCCCCAGCAGGCCCGTTGCGGTTTTGATCACCCGGGCGGTGAGTTCCGAGAGCTGAAGTCTGAATAGTGAAACATCCGGATCGGGTTCGTTTAGCACCGAATGCTCGTGGTAAAACTGGTTGAATTCTTTGGCCAGTTCGTAAACGTAATTGGCCATCTGGGCCGGACTCATATCAGCAGCAGCATCTTGCACCACCTGCGGGAATGCATATAATGTTTTTATCAGGTTCTTTTCTTTTTCGTTGAGCACAATCCTGCCGGCATCATACTTCCTTCCCTCAATATCTCTCTCTTCTGCCTTGCACAATATACTGCGGATCCGGGCATGAGTATATTGAATGAACGGACCGGTATTTCCATTAAAATCAATGGATTCTTCGGGGTTAAACAGCATATTCTTTTTAGGATCCACCTTCAGAATGAAATATTTCAGGGCCCCCAATCCAATCATATTAAAAAGTTTATCCTTTTCCTCATCGCTGAAACCGTCAATTTTGCCCAATGCTTCGGTAGTTTTTTTTGCCGTAGTAAACATTTCATCCATCAGGTCGTCGGCATCCACTACAGTACCTTCGCGTGATTTCATTTTACCCTGCGGCAATTCAACCATGCCGTATGAAAGGTGTTCCAGGATACCGGCATAGGGTTTCTCCAGTTTCTTCAATATCTTCGCAAGCACTTCAAAATGGTAATTCTGCTCATTGCCAACCACATATATCATTTTAGATGCCTTGTAATCATCATAACGGAGTTGTGCTGTACCTATATCCTGTGTCATATATACAGAAGTACCGTCGGCACGAAGCAGCAACTTCTCATCCAGACCTTCATCTGTGAGGTCAGCCCAGACGGAACCGTCTTCTTTTTTGTATACGGCATTTTTTTTCAGGCCATCCAGCGCGATTTCCTTACCCAAAAGATAAGTATCAGATTCGTAATAAATCTTATCAAAATGAACACCCAGTCTTTGATAAGTGGAATCAAAACCCTTGTAGACCCAGCTATTCATATTTTTCCAGATATCAACTGTTTCAGGGTCCCTTGCTTCCCACTTGCGAAGCAGTTCACGTGCCTGCTGCATTAAAGGAGCGTTATTCCGTGCATTTTCATCGTCAAGTAGTTGCGATTCTTTCAAAGCCTGTACTTCTTTGCGCAGCTCCGTTTCAAACTTCACATAATAATTACCAACGAGTTTATCACCCTTCTTACCTGATGATTCAGGTGTTTCTCCGTTGCCCCATTTCATCCAGGCGAGCATCGACTTGCAGATGTGTATGCCCCTGTCATTTACCAGGTTAACTTTCACTGTTTTTTTCCCGGCTGCTTCAA
>SLOJ01000043.1 GCA_007132585.1 Bacteroidales bacterium
ACCAAAAGCGTATCGAGAGCCTTCATCTTTTAAGAAAAGTAGGTTACCAGGTGGGTACCGGAGTTATGATCGGTCTGCCATTTCAAACTGCGGAAGACCTGGCTGATGACCTGATCTTTTTCCGCGATTTTGATATAGATATGGTGGGAATGGGCCCTTATATTGAACATGAACACACACCCCTGTATCAATATAAAGATCAGTTGATATCAAAACTTGACAGATTCTATCTCAGTCTGAAGATGGTTGCCGTTTTAAGAATAATGATGAAAGATATCAATATTGCCGCCACCACCGCTATGCAGGCCATCGATCCACTGGGTCGCGAAAAAGCCATAAAGACAGGTGCCAATATCATCATGCCCAATCTCACTCCTACCCGTTATCGCGAAGACTATCTACTTTACGAAGACAAGCCCTGCACCGATGAAGATGCGGAAGAATGTAAAAGATGCCTTGAGGCCCGCATTCATATGGCCGGCGGTGAGATCGGCTACGGCGAGTGGGGCGATTCAAAACATTTCAAAAACAGAAAAGGTGAGAACTGAAGCAATAGAACTAAAACCCGAACCCGCTCCGCCGGTAAGGTACAGAAGACCTGATCCAAAAGATTAAGTTTTAAAAAAGGCTTCCTGTTTGTGGAAGCCTTTTTTAATTTATATTCAACAAGTTTCTTATTTCTTTATGATGATCCTTTAAACTGGAATGAATTATTTGTCAGACTTCTTCAGCATCTACACCAAAATAATTGTGAGCAATAATATTTCTGAATCCTTTAATTTTCAGCCAATCAATATTATTTTGCGATTCTAAAATATTTTTATCCGATAGCTTTCCAGCCATTTTGCCAACAACAAAAAAAATCATCAAAACGGCATCAAATGCTATAGAATCTTTATAAAAATCATCAGCTAAGTTAAATTTATCCGAATATCTGAAAATCTTTTCAATAGAATCTAATATATTGAAAAGGTATAATGAATCTTTATGATTTATCTCAGATATAAACGGCTTCGGATAATATCTTATTCTTAAAAACAGGCTTAATATATTTCTCCCTGCAAACATCCACAGGTCTATCAAAATATTCAGCGATTTCTTCCTTGAGTTTTAACTTAATGGAATACAAATCAGGAGTATTTTCCTCAAACTCAACAATAATATCTATATCACTTACATCTGAAAAATCATTTCTTACAACTGATCCAAATAAACCGATACGGGTAAGATGATATTCCTTCTTGAGTCTTTCCTTATTTTGGGACAGAAATAATAATATTTCCGGTTTCTCTGACATTGTATATTTTTTTCAAATATAATTACTTTTTGCTTTAAACATTTGACTGCAGCACTTATTTAAAATTACTACCCACCGGCCTTTTTTGCCTTATACCCATCTTTAATAAGAATCTCCAGCACTTTATCGCGCAAATCACCCTGTAAAAGAACTTCTCCGTCTTTTACCGAGCCTCCCACACCACATTTTGCTTTAAGTTTTTTTCCCAAACTTTCCATATCCTCATCGGAACCGACAAAACCTGTTATCAGGGTAGCGGTTTTGCCACCCCTGCCCTTTTTGCTCAGGTGAATCCTAAGGTTTTGCTGTTGAGGTGGAAGCGTCTCCTCCTGTTCATCAGGTAAACTAAAATCTAAATCTCTGTTGGTTGAGTAAACAATATTGCCAAATGTCTTTTTATTCTTCTTTGCCATGAAATTTAACTTTTAAAATTCAGGAAACAATTACGTTCAAAGATAACGGATTTACCTTAACACGAATTGTGTTCTCAGTATCAACAGGATCGCCGTCAATATGCAGCGCTACACCTTCAGGTTTATTTAAAACTACTTCGCTGGTTTTAAAATATTCAACGTAATGGGTTTTATTTAAAAGTCTGGATACCAGCATAGTTCCCATAACAGGTACTTCTAACAGTGGTACTTTCGAAATAACACAGATATCTATCAAACCGTCATCTGCACATGCCCCGGGGGCAATAACAGTATTGTTTCCAAATTGATTGGAATTGGCAAAGCATATCATCAAGGCTTTCCTCTCAATAGTTTTCCCATCAAATTCCAGAACATAATTCTGTGATTCATATGTCACGTATTCCTGAAGAACTATTCTGAAATATGACCAGAAACCTCTTCGTTTAACTTTTGAAAACTCATCGGCTACCTTTGCATCAAAACCCACTCCAGACAGATTGCATCCAAATCTGCTATTTACAGTAAAAGTATCAATTTTTTTTACCCGGAAAGCTTTGATATTATCAATAGCTTTACTCAAATTGAATGGTAACTTAAGAAAATGGGCCAGTCCGTTTCCTGACCCGGTTGGAATAATACCTAACGCTACATCTGTATTTACCAATGCCTTAGCGACTTCACTTACAGAACCATCACCCCCGGCAACAACTACTGCATCAAGGCCCAAATTAACAGCCTCATGTGCAAGCTCTGTACCATGACCGGAATACCCGGTAAATTTTACCTGATAATTGAAACCTGAATCATACAGTTTCTCTTTTAATATCTGTTTGATCCTGTCTTTGTTGCTTATTCCGGAAACAGGATTAATCAATATAAGAATGTTTCTCTTCACTTATAAAGTTTTTACACCGAATAAAAAACCGGGATAATCAAAAGATCTCCCGGTATAATTCACGCTGTTATTTAATGCTATTCTTCTCCTTCACCTTCAGCACGCATAGCCATTATATCACGGTCAAACATATAGAGATTGCCATCGCCAAGTAAATCAAGTTTATCCAGCAAACTTTGTACTGATGATTCTTCTTCCAATTGTTCGTCCACAAACCATTGAATCCAGTTATGTGTAGTAAAATCTTTTTCGTCAAGACATATGCCAACAATGTTATTGATAGATTTTGTAACCATCTGCTCATGCTCCAGTGAAGCTTCAAAAGCCTGTTTTACGCCCTTGAATTCACGTGGTGGCTGGTCAATTTTTGGGACTACTGCGTGTCCCCCTCTTTCATTTATATATTTAATAAATTTAAGCATGTGCTCAATTTCTTCCATGTGCTGAGCATAAAACCAGTTGGAAATTCCTTCAAGCCCTTTGCTATCGGCCCATGATGCCATAGCCAGATATAGCTGTGCTGCGTATCCTTCCTTTTCCACCTGTTCATTTAATACTTTTTCCAGTTTCTTCGTCAACATATTTACATATTTTAAGGGTTAATAATATCAATTTTTATACAACAAAGTTAGCAAATAATCTAAGGATTAATAGCTGATAGCAGATAAAATTACCTGTTATCGGAACCCGGAAAAGCATGAAATGGAATTTTATCTGTTAAGGGCCTCTGCTCCACCCACAATCTCTACAATTTCGTTAGTTATAGATGATTGCCTTACCTTGTTATAGGTAATTGTAAGATTTTTAAGCAGTTCGGTGGCATTATCGGTGGCCTTATGCATGGCTGTCATTCTGGCCCCCTGTTCGCTTGTAAAAGAGTCAAGCAATATTCGAAACATGTAGGTTTGAATTACTTTGGGAACCAGTTCTTCAAGTAATTCTTTTCTGGATGGTTCCATAATATATTCCGGGGCATCAAAAGGCATCTGATCCTTACCCGGAATATCAGGAATATGCATAGGTAAAAACTGTTCTGTTACTAGATTGTAAACAGCAGCGTTTTTGAACCTGTTGTATACCACATCGATCTTCTGGAATGTACCATCTTCAATAAAGTTTATAGCTTTACGCGCCAAAGCAAATGCATCTTCATATTTTACATGATCGATAAGATCATGATGACATTCAAGAATTGTATAATTACTTTTCCTGAAAAACTCTTCTGCTTTTTTACCAATCAACCACAATTTCACATTAAATCCTTGCTCCTTGAGTTTTCTCAAATGATCAACGGTACCCTTCAGCAGATTGGAGTTAAAGGTACCGCATAAACCTTTGTTGGCAGAGACCACTATAACTAGTGCATCTTTCACAGGTTTCTGAATGCAAAGTATGTTTTTCTCTTCAGGTTTAAGGGTTTCATTGATTTTGTCCAGTGTCAGCCTCAATTGTTTTTCATAAGGTATAAGATTCAGAACGGCATTTTGTCCTTTACGCAATTTGGAAGCAGATACCATTTTCATGGCACTGGTAATCTGCCTTGTAGATTTTATAGATGCTATTCGTACCCTAACTTCTTTCAGGTTTGCCATATCAGAATCTTAGTTGTTTAAATACTCTCTCCTTCTGAAATAATTTTGGAAACTATTGTTTTTGCTGCTTCTTCCAGGATCCCTGCAATATTATCATTAAAATCACCATTCTTCAACTGATCAAGAGTATCCCGATGATTCTCATCAAGGTATTCAAGATACAATTCTTCAAATAAAGCAATTCTTTTAATTTCAAGTTTTCTGAGCAATCCTTTGGTACCGCAGTATACAAGGGCGATCTGCTTTTCAACAGGAACCGGTTTGAATTGTCCTTGCTTTAGTAGCTCTACATTTCTTGACCCTTTTTCAAGAACTGCTTTTGTTGTTGCATCAAGGTCAGAACCAAATTTTGAAAATGCTTCCAGCTCTCTGTATTGAGCCTGATCAAGCTTAAGAGTACCGGCAATTTTCTTCATTGATTTGATCTGTGCATTACCTCCAACTCTGGAAACTGATATTCCTACATTAATGGCAGGTCGAATACCTGAATTGAAAAGACTTGACTCGAGGAATATTTGTCCGTCGGTAATAGAGATTACATTGGTTGGAATATAAGCTGATACATCACCGGCCTGGGTTTCAACGATAGGAAGTGCTGTAAGAGATCCTCCGCCTTTTACTTTTCCTTGGAGTGATTCAGGAATATCATTCATTTGGGCGGCAATCTCATCTGATTCAATAATCTTTGCAGCCCTTTCAAGCAAACGACTGTGCAGGTAAAACACATCACCCGGATAAGCTTCACGACCGGGTGGGCGGCGCAAAAGCAATGATACTTCCCTATACGAAACAGCCTGTTTAGAAAGGTCGTCAAAAATTACCAGTGCATGTCGGCCCGTATCTCTGAAAAATTCGCCAATGGAAGCACCTGCAAATGGAGCAAAAAATTGCATTGCAGCAGGATCACTGGCGTTGGCAGAAACGATGACTGTATAATCCATGGCCCCATGTTTCTCAAGGATTGACATAATATTGGCCACTGTTGATCCCTTCTGACCAATAGCAACATAAACACAAAAAACGGGTTCACCTTTATCAAAAAATTCTTTCTGGTTTATGATGGTATCCAAAGCTATGGCACTCTTACCTGTTTGCCTGTCGCCAATGATTAGTTCGCGTTGTCCCCGTCCAATAGGAATCATAGAGTCAATGGCTTTGATTCCTGTTTGGAGAGGATTTTTTACCGGTTGCCGGTAAATTACACCCGGTGCTTTTCTTTCCAGGGGCATATCCAGTAACTCTCCTTTTATCGGCCCTTTTCCGTCAATCGGCTCCCCAAGTGTATTTACAACCCGTCCGAGCAATCCCTCACTCACTTTTATAGAAGCAATTCTTTTGGTGCGCTTTACCAGGTGTCCTTCCTTCACATCCTGAGCTTCACCCAACAGTACTACCCCCACATTATCTTCCTCAAGGTTGAGCACCACACCCTGTAAATCGGAGTCTTCAAAGCCTACTAATTCTCCACTCTTGGCATTTGAAAGTCCGTAAATACGGGCAATACCATCACCAATCTGTAACACAGTGCCTGTTTCTTCCAGTTCGGTTTCCATCTTGAAACCAGACATTTCCTGCCTTAAAATTGCAGATATCTCTGCGGGTTTAATCTCTGCCATAGTAATTTCTTTAACTTTTCTGTTTTGCTATTTATAGCCTGGTCTTCTCATTGCTCCATAAGATGTTTTCTCAATTTGGCCAGTTTTCTTTTCACACTTGCATCATATTGCATATCACCGACCCGCAACACAAAACCACCAATTAAATCAGGATTAACCTGTCTGTTAAATTCGATATTGGATTTTTTTGTCAGCTTTCTTGAAATTTCGAGTGCCTTTTTCTCAAGCAATTCATCAATACTTCCAGCTGTAATAAGGGTTACTGTTTCGATATCCAGATTTTCCTTATGAATTTTCTGAAATTCCCATGCTATTCCTTCTATCAGAGCTGCTCTCTTTTTCCGTGTGATGATATTAAGATAATGCAGCGTAACCGTATGTATTTTATCTTTAAAAACCGAATTGATAATATTGAGTTTTTTGCTAACCCTTACAATAGGACTCTTCATAACGGTTTTCATTTCCTTGCTGTTGACAAAAACATCATAAACCAGTTTCATGTCATCAAAGGCCTGGTCTGAAAAATCATTTTCTTCAGCCAGACCCAGCAGGGCTTTAGCATAACGGTTTGCAACTCTCAGGTTTTTCATAAGGGGCAATAATAATTCTTATGTTGGAAATCAATTCAATTGGATATCTCCAAGAAGTTTCTCAACATAATCATTGTTTTTCTTGTTGTCGGTAAACTCCTCGCGAAGAAGTTTTCTGGCTACATCTACTGTAAGGTCAACAATTTGTTGACGTATTTCACGCTCTGCAGCCTTACGTTCTGCATTGATGCTGTTTTTAGCATTATCAATAATTTTTGATGCTTCTTCACGCGCTTGCTGCTGAGCTTTTATGATGATCTCATCACCTTCTTTTTTGGCTTGCTGAACAACTTCTGCTGCTTTATCCTTCGCCTGTAGCAGTAACTTTTCCTTGGTTGCATCAAGCTCAGCCAACTCCCTCTGGATTCGCTTACTATTGCGAATCGAGCCTGCAATATAAAGTTCTCTTTCTCTTATTGTAGAGAGTATCGGTTTCCAGGCAAACTTCCGCAGGATAAGCAAAACAAGGCCAAAGGACAATGTCATCCAGAAAATGAGCCCGATTCCGGGGGTTACAAGTTCCATAATTCAAATTTTTTATTAAAAATTGGTTGAAATTATACTTTCAAAATAATTCAACGCAAATTAAATTACACATGCAGATTATAAATAAGCCTGCAGTGCACCAATAAAAAAGCTTCTATTATACAAATAACACAAGCAAACAAACTACAATAGCAAAGAATGTAGCACCCTCAATAAGAGCTGATGCAACAATCATTGACGAGCGAAGATCATTGGCTGCTTCAGGCTGACGGGCAATTGATTCAAGGGCTGTTTTTCCTATTTTGCCAATACCCCACGCTGCTCCAAATACAGCAGCTGCCGCAGCAAAAGCTGCTCCCATTTTCATCCATTGCATGGCTACTTCCACGCTTGCTTGCATTAATACATCTGTTAACAACATAAGTTTTAGTTTTAGGTGATACTTAGTTTAGTTTCAATTAATATTTGTTTTTAATGATGTTCATCAGGTACGGCCATACCAAAAAATATGGCACTGAAAAATGTAAATACATATGCCTGTATAAATGCTACAAGCAATTCCAGAAAGTTCATAAAAATGACAAAAATGACTGAAAGGGGTGATATTGCAAAGCCCATTACAGTTCCTGCAGCTCCAAGTACAAAGATCAAACTGACAAATCCCAATATGATCATATGTCCTGCAGTAATGTTTGCAAATAACCTAAGGGTTAATACTACAGGTTTTACAAAAACACCTACCAACTCGATAACAGGCATAAGTGGTATAGGAAACTTAAGCCAAAACGGCACACCGGGGGTATTAAAAATATGTTTCCAGTATTCTTTATTGGCAAACAAATGCAAAGTCATAAAAGTAAATAATGATAAGGTAAGCGTAACACTTATGCTTCCGGTAACATTAGCCCCACCCGGGAAAAAAGGGACAAGACCCAGCAAATTATTAAAGAATATAAAGAAAAATAAGCTAAGTAGATAAGGTAAAAAACGATCGACTTTATCTTCGGGTATGGCTGAACGGGCAATATCATCCCGAACAAAAAGGATAAGAGGCTCAAGGAATGCAGAAAGACCACGTGGTGCCCTATGGGGTCCGCAATGTGCATAAGATCGTGCAACGGAAATCAGCAACCAGCAAAGCAAAACTGCACTTATAAATATGGAGAAAACATTTTTTGTAATAGAAAGATCAAAAATAAATGATGCATTCGGATCAGGTGTAACTCCATCATCCATTACCCTTATGATGCGTCCCTTTTTAGGGCCATCGGCGGCAATTCTGAAACCTTTGTACGCGTCCTTACCGTGATGGAATTTATGGGAAAAAAAGAAATATCCTTCACCCTCGTAAAATAAGATTACAGGAAGCGGAATACTTATATGGGTGTCTCCATAGTCAGCAATATGCCAGTCATAAGCATCAAGAATATGATCTATGATAACTTTCCCTGCATCAAATTTCTTTTTCCCGGCCGGTTCTTCCTGTTCTTTGCTTCCAGAAAAAGCTTGATTGGTAATCAGAAAAAATGCAAGTAAAAAAGCTAACTTTTTCATTACACTATAGCATTTACTGATATTTGATTTGCACAGATTCCCTTTGTCTTCCATTCCGGTATGACTTGGCTCTAAATTTTAATGCGCAATTTATAAATTATTTTGTATGCAAATACTAGTGTTTCCCTTTATTTCATGCATTTTGGAAAAATTCAGGGATTCTTTGAGTACAAAAAAATATTTAATCTTTGATTATCAGATTAATATACTTTTTTGAAAAATATTTAAAACTTTAAATTAGGTGAATCACTTAGATGTTAGCTTAAGAACCATCATTACCTCAATGAAGGTATAAACAATGTATATAAAGAAAAAGCTTATAAAAAATGCTGCTGCATCCTCTCTGTTCAGAAAACCGTAAACGATTAAAATAGCAAGGTATAAAAAAAGTTTTACAGCCGAAGTACCCATATACATCGCTAACGACTTCTTAGTGTCATTGCCTGATTTACGCTTTATAAAGAAACGGGATAAAACAGATATTACATAGAAGAAAGGAACAATCCACAAAAGATAATCACTTACAATATTTTCGGGAGCAAAATACCTGAACAGGTATACAAAAACAAACAGAACTGCTGAAAAAAGTAAAAGATTTAGATGGTATCCTTTTTCCTGAATCATCATAAATAATTTTATGAAAAAACCGGAACAATCCATTATTGACTATCCCGGTTATATAAAGTTAAGGGCTTCTATTTTTTTTCCTGGTTTTCTTTGGAAACCAGTTTTACATCCGTTTCAGGAGTTTTATCCATGGTGCAGGTGCCGGTAAATCTTGCTCCAGGCTCAATAGAAAGTTTATTTGTAACGATTTCACCGCGTAATCTGGAAGTTGCTTTTAATGTAAGTAATTCTGATACTTCAACTTTCGCATTGATATTTCCCGAGAAATCAGCATTCTGACAATAGATTTCTCCTTCAATAACACCTGTATTTCCAACAACAATTTTTCCTTTTGAGTAGACCTGACCATTAACAGTTCCATCTATTCGAATATCACCATTGCTTTTTACTTCTCCTTTTATGGTGGTACCGGTTCCTATTAAATTAATAGAAGTGTGCTCTGATTCGTTTGTTTTAGCCATTGTAGTATCCTTCTTGTTTTTACTAAACATTTTATTTTATGAATTATATCGATAATATTTACAAATCCTGATAATCTGACTTTTTCAGACTAACAAGTTGGTAATTTTATTAAATGATTCTTTTTCAGCTTATCCAAAGCAACAAAAGTAAAAAAAAATATTCTTCAGAAAAGAATTAATTTGGAAACAAAACGTAAGAAAACCATTTACTCTTCAAAGGAGTAAGCTACGTTGTAAAATTCCATATATTCATCAAGTTTTCTTTCCTGATAAAATATAGGATAATTATCAACAGAAATAATAAAACCCTGATAATTCTCATCATCGTATTCCTTCTTTGTGAGTTCTTCTTTGAGTAGTAATCCGTAATCAATTGCTTTTTCTGCATCAGGGAAATTGGTAATAGTTACAAGCTGTCTTCTGTCATCAAAAAACAATGTGCTTATATTTAGATTATCATCACTGAACATATCACGGTTAAACTCATTTATATCTGCTCTGAGTTGTCTTATCTGTGCACTGCGTGTATTAACCACCATTACATAGAAATGGACAGATTCGGGCCGGTAAAGAAAAGGTGTTTTTTCCATCATATCGGCATGTTCATCTGTCAAATCCGCCATTCTTCGTCGTTCGCTCCTTCGCGGAGATTCCGGATCAATGGCAGTACCTGAACTACCGAGATAGGCCAATAGGTTTTCAGCGGGCTCATGAACCGGTGTTCCCTGAAAATTTTCAGTCACATAAACAAGGCTTTCCACAAAGTCTTCAGGTTCTTTTGTTTTACCAATAATAAGTGCTCTAAGAAATGAAAACTGGCCTGCCTGATCAATGGATTGCTCTAATCTTTCTGCTTCCTGAATAAGGCTTAATGCTTCACTGAAACGAGCCTGCTGATATGCATCAAAGGCATCACCGTAAACCTGTTTTACTTTTGCCTGACGTGCACGTAAATTTTCGGCATAATTCGGATCAGACAATATTTTAGCGAAATCTGTATCAGGAAAATCTTCTATGATAAGGTTTTTAAAAGTCTGTGCTCTGAGCGTATTACCGGCATTATCGTACATTGTATATAAAAAATAGGCACTGTACAGTTTTTGTTCACTTTCAGGAAATCTTGATAATAAAGTTTCAAAACTTTGTATAGCAGCCGGTCTGTCATTTAGTTTTTCTTTGAAAAGAATTCCTTTATTGTAATATGCTCTTGCCAACCTTGTATTTGATGCCTGCATTTTTTCAGGAGTGGTAGGAATATTTTCCATAAGGCTTGCACGTGTTACTCTTCCTCCCTCCTGCAATTCATCATCATCCAAAACAAATTCGCCGGTATCAACAAAGGCCATAATACGCTTATTACTTATGCGCCATAAGTCTTCAAGGTCTCTTTCACCCCATTTTGCATAAAACTCATTTTGTCCGAAACTGATTGCTGATGGATTATAAAAATACCACCCCCCCCCACCGGTATCAGCCATTTGTCCGCGGCTTCGTCCATGTCGGGCCATTTCCTGTCGCATTAGAGCTCTTTCCTGCTCTCTTTCCCTTTCAAGACGTTCCTCTTCCTGGATATCTTCAATAATTTGATCAAGAATTGCATTTCGTTCGGTTGTGCTTAAAGAAGCCAGCCTTTGCAAAGAGTCTTCGCGTTCAACCACATTTAAATATGTTGCCAGTTCTTTAAGGATAAGGTTTCTGCGACCCGCTGTTTCATAATTGGGGTATTCCCTTGAAAGATAAACCATTGTACTGTCGTACATTGTTGCTGACTGGCGATATTCTTTACGATCGAAATAAATTTCACCCAACCGCAAAAATGTTACACCTTTTTGCAAGCTATTGCCCCTGTAGTTTTCCAGGGCGAGATTGTAATAATCGATGGCCTTATCAGTATTATTCTGGCGCATAGAAAACTGGGCAAGTGCATAATAGATCTGGTCTCTGAACTCTCTGTTGCGACTATCTTTCAGCATATCTTCCAGCTCTGAAAGTATAAACCGGGCATCACCACTTTGTGTATCAAATGCCATTGCCATATTTATTCTTGCCTGGAAAGCCATCTGAAAATCAGGATTTAACTTAAGAACTCTGGCATAAGTTTGCTGAGCGGCTGAGTAATTCCGATCCCGATGGTAGGTTTGGGCAAGTATAAATGTCAAACGGGTACGTTGGGCACGATTACCTGAAAGTTTAAGCGATTCTTCCAGATATGGAGCTGCCTGTCTGTAATTTTCCTGCTGCAGGTGATAGTCAGCATAAACCATATTATACAGCAGCAAAGCTTCTTCATCAAGCAATCCATCTTCTATATTGCGTGAAACTCTCTCAAGGGCCTGAAGTGCATTATTAAATTGTTCAGCCTGAATATAGGTTTTAGCAACCCATACCATAGATTTATATTTTAACGGACTCTCAAATTGCCTGATTATATATTCGAAGGTTAATACTGCAAGGTTAAAATCTCTTCTGAAGTAATGGCTGCGGGCAATAAGAAAATAACTGTCATCAACCCACCGGTTATACTCTACCCCTCTTATGTTCATCGAATGTCTTCTTATGGCAGTACTTGCTTTTTGGTAAGCAATATCCATGTTAGAAGATACAGTACCCATCTGTTGTTCGCTTCCATACCTGAAAATACTTAAAACTGTTTCATAGTTGTCTTCGTGCATATCAGATAGACTTTTTAAGCCATCACGATAACTTTCGCGGGCATTAAAATAACCATTATACTTGGTGGTAATACTATGATAATTACGGTTCAGAAAGGTGTTTTTCTGGGTTGAACAACCGGCAAAAAACAGGATAAGGAAAATTGAACCGAACAGAAGTATTTTAGGATGTAATAATTTTTTCACAAGGTGTTTCAACGATACAAAGTTTTTGGCTACAACTGCAACTATAACTATGAAATTGCAAATTTATTTTAATTATTGGTGCAATTCAAACTTTTTTTTTGAACTTGCCGTTTTAAACAGGCATGAATGGATTAAAATTGCGATATTTGCATTTGCTGAAATATAATCAAAAAAAACAATACATTTTGTATAGTAGAATTTTTTAGGAAGTATTACTCTGATAATGGCTGAAAACACCTCTAAAAAAGAAAAATCTTTCTTTAACAAATTACATGACAAATACAGGCTGGTATTAATGAATGACGATACTTTTGAGGAAAAGTTATCATTCAGGCTTACACGTTTCAACGTATTTATCTTTTTTGGTACACTTGTTATATTTCTTGTATTTGCCACCACTTACCTGATTGCATTTACTCCATTACGCGAATACATTCCGGGTTATGCCGATTTTAATACCAGAAAAGTACTTCGTGAACTAAACCTTAAAGCAGACTCTCTCCAGGCCGAACTAAGAAGTAAAGACCTGTATATTACGAATATAAGAAACATTGTTGAAGGGCGCGATTTCGACGAAGAACTTTTTGAACCCACCGACAATCAGGCTTTTGTTGAGATTTCAGAACTAACTCGTTCCCGTGAAGATTCTATTTTAAGAGCCCAGGTTGAAAGTGAAATAAAATTTATGGGAACAATGCCCGATGACCCCGAAGGATTTGAGCCTCAGCCCATGTCGCAGTTTTTCTTTTTTCCGCCATTGAATGGCATCATAACCAATCATTTTAACCCTGCGCAAAGACATTATGGTATTGATATAGTTGCAGATACAGGAGAACCCATTAAAGCCACACTTGACGGTACAGTAATTTTTTCAACGTGGACCCTGGCAACAGGCTACACAATTGGGGTACAACATGCAAATAACCTTATCTCCGTTTATAAACACAACAGCAATCTTTTAAAAGCCGAAGGCAATTTTGTAAAAGCCGGAGAAGTAATTGCCATTATTGGCGAATCAGGTACCCTATCTACCGGAACACACCTTCATTTTGAGTTATGGTTTAACGGTAACCCTATTAACCCCCTTGATTATATCGTCTTTTAGAAGGACAATCTGCATATGCAAAACAGTAGAGGAAATCAGGTGAAAAGAAATATTGCAATTTTAGGTTCTACGGGTTCTATTGGCTCTCAGGCACTGGAAGTTATCAAATCGAACCCTCAGGCATTTTCCATTGAAGTACTTACTGCACAAAACAATGCAGGTTTACTTATTAAACAGGCAATGGAATACAAACCCAATGCTGTAGTTATAGGGAATGAGAGTCATTATAATAAAGTAAAGGATGCCCTTGAACCCCATTATATTAAAGTTTTTTGTGGTGAGAAATCTCTTGAGGATATAGTAGAGTTTGATGGCATTGACATCATTTTAACAGCAATGGTTGGTTTTGCCGGATTAAAGCCTACACTTAAAGCAATACAGGCTGGCAAAAATATTGCACTCGCAAACAAAGAAACCCTTGTAGTAGCAGGCAACTTAATTACCCGGGAAGCCATGGAAGCAGGCGTAAATATTTATCCTGTTGACTCTGAACATTCAGCCATTTTTCAGTGCATGATCGGCGAGTTTCACAATCCCATCGAAAAAATTTATCTTACTGCCAGCGGTGGACCTTTCAGGAAAAAATCACGGGAGTTTCTTAAAAATGTAAAAAAAGAAGATGCACTAAAACATCCTAACTGGGATATGGGTTGTAAGATTACCATCGATTCAGCCACGCTCATGAATAAAGGTCTTGAAGTGATTGAAGCCCGGTGGTTATTTGCCCTTAAACCCGACCAGATAAAGGTAATTGTGCATCCACAGTCTATTATTCATTCCATAGTGCAATTTGAAGATGGGTCAATGAAAGCCCAGATGGGACTTCCTGATATGAAGTTACCCATTCAATATGCACTAGGTTATCCGAACAGAGTAAGATCTGATTTTCCAAGGTTTGATTTTGTCGATTATCCCGAGCTCACTTTCGAACAACCAGACAGGGAAACCTTCAGAAACCTCGATCTGGCGTACATGGCCATGGAAAAAGATGGTAATATGCCCTGTATATTAAATGCAGCCAATGAAATTGCAGTAGCTGCATTTCTGAAAGATAAAACAGGCTTTCTTGATATGCCTGAAGTCATTGAAAAGTGTATGGAAAAAATACAATATATCCAGGATCCTTCACTTGATGATCTTTGTGCAACAGATAATGAAGCCCGAAAACTTGCACGTGAACTTTTTTACGGTTCCGGTCATGCAAATAATGAGAATTGTTAAAATAAATAATTAATGTTAGTTTTAAATACATGGAAGTAGCAATTAAAGTAATACAGTTTCTTTTAAGTTTATCTATACTTATAGCTATTCACGAGCTGGGGCATTTTTTGGCTGCCCGTTATTTCAATATAAAGGTTGAAAAGTTTTATCTTTTCTTTAACCCATGGTTCACCCTTTTTAAAAAGAAATTCGGTGATACTGAATATGGAATTGGCTGGCTGCCGCTGGGTGGTTATGTTAAGATATCGGGTATGATAGATGAATCGATGGACAAAGAACAAATGAAGCAGGAGCCCAAACCTTGGGAATTCAGATCGAAACCGGCCTGGCAAAGATTGATTGTTATGCTCGGAGGCGTTACATTTAACGTTATCCTCGCAATTCTGATCTATATCTTTATGTTATCAATAACCGGTGAACAATATTTACCTGCAAAAAATGTAAAGTACGGCATACATGCCGATTCCCTTGCTCTTGAGGTAGGTATGAAAACCGGTGACCGGATACTATACATTAACAACGAGCAAGTAGATGACTTTATGGATATCCCCCGCGAATTTATTATGGGAAATGCCAGAACAGTTGGTGTTGAGAGAGATGGTGAAATTGTAACCCTGGATATTCCTGATGACTTCTTCTCACGGATAATATCAAACAGGGGCGCAAATTTTATGAGTATTCGCTTTCCCTTTATGGCAGAAGGCTTTGTTGATGGATCTCCCGCTAAAGATGCAGGCGTTCAGAAAGGTGACCATATTATGGGTATCAACGATATTGAAACCTGGTCATTTGATGAATTCAGAGCACAGATCGGAAATTTTGCAGGACAGGAAATAGATCTTCAGGTAATAAGAGATGGCGAAAGGAAAAGCATACCAATGAAGGTGACCGACGAAGGTCAGATCGGGGTTTACCTGAAGCCCCTGGATGAGATATTTGAATATGAAAAACGTGACTACTCATTCTTAGCTGCAATACCGGCCGGAACAAAAAAAGCATATACCACCACAGTCAATTATCTGGGTGAGTTACGACTACTATTCCGCCCTGAAGTAAAAGCAAGGGATAGCCTGGGTGGTTTTATTACCATAGGCAGTATTTTTGCTCCTACCTGGGATTGGGTACACTTTTGGACCATAACTGCATTCCTTTCCATCATTTTAGCCATCATGAATATTTTACCTATACCCGCCCTGGACGGTGGTCATGTGATGTTTCTTTTTTACGAAATCATTGCGGGGAGAAAACCATCAGACAAGTTTATGGAATATGCCCAAACTGTGGGTATGATCCTTTTGCTTTCGTTAATCGTCTTTGCCAATTACAATGACATAATGCGGTTATTCCGATAGATAATACCGGCGAAAACAATTACTTCTTGCACCATGGTTGATGGAAAAGAAAATCCATATCTTTGACAACGCCACAGAACAAAACAAATGCGAATATTTATTAAGATACTATGATGATCTTATTTAAAAATTGTGAGTTGTATGCACCTGAAAAACAGGGAAAAAAAGATATTCTTATTGCAGGGAATAAGATTGTAGCCATCGGCAAAAACCTTGAGTTGCCCAAAGGTACAGAAGGTAAGGAAATAGATGCCAAAGGGCTTAAAATGATTCCCGGACTTATAGATGCCCATGTGCATATTGCCGGAGCCGGTGGTGAAGGTGGACCTGCAAGTCGTACTCCTGAATTACATCTTAGTCATATGCTTGAAGCCGGAGTAACAACTGTTGTTGGCTGCCAGGGGACCGATGGCATGACCCGTGGCATTGAATCAGTATTGATGAAAGCCAAAGGACTGCGACAGGAAGGTGTAAGTGCCTGGATTTATACCGGCTCTTACCAGGTGCCCACCCCTACTTTGCTTGGAGATGTGGGTAAAGACATTGCTCTTATTGAAGAGGTTATTGGGGCCGGCGAAATAGCTATATCAGATCACAGAAGTTCGTTCCCTTCGGCCCATGAGCTCGTTCGTATTGCCCGACATGCAAGGGTTGGAGGTATGCTGGGTGGCAAAGCAGGTATAGTAAATATTCATATGGGTGATGTTCGCAATCCCTTTAAACCACTGTATGAAGCAGTAGCCATAAGTGATATGAAATTTACCCAGTTTTTGCCCACACATTGTAACCGCAATGAATATATTTTTGAAGATGCAAAAACCTGGGGTAAAAAAGGCTATGTGGATATTACTGCCAGTTCTTACCCATACTTCCCCGAATTTGAAATCAAGCCGTCTAAAGCCATTGTAAAACTTGTGAAAGCTGGTGTTCCTCTCGAACACATTACAATGACAAGTGATGGGTGTGGCTCTTTGCCTGATTTTGATGAAAACGGAAGGCTAAAACAACTGGAAATGGGCTACCCAAAATCTATTTTCGATGAAATGGTTGATACTGTGGTATCGGAGAAAATGGCCCTGCAGGATGCCCTTAAAGTGGTAACAAGTAATGTAGCTGACATTTTATGGCTTAAGGAAAAAGGACGTATTGCCGAAGACAAAGATGCCGATGTGGTACTCATTGATGCAAAATATGAGATCGTACATATGACAGCCATGGGCAATTTAATGGTAGAAGACAAAAAAATGCTCAAAAAAGGTAGTTACGAGAAATAATAATTCTTCAGACCTTACATTTGCTAATACATTATGCGAAAAAATTTTAAGGTTTATATTCTTGGATCATCGGCAGCAACACCCACATCTGCAAGACATACAACGTCTCAGCTTCTGAATTATCACAATAAGTATTTTATGCTCGATTGCTCTGAAGGTGCACAAAAACAACTTCGGCGTATGCGGTTGCCCATGATGAAGATTGACAATATTTTTATTTCTCATTTACACGGAGATCATTACCTGGGTTTAGCCGGATTGTTGTTTTCATATCACCTGCTGGGGCGAACAAAGGCTCTTAATATTTACAGCCCTGAAGGATTACAGGAAATTATTGAACTACAGTTCAAAGTATCTGCGCATGAACCGGCCTATCCGATAAACTTTCATGTGGTGAAGCAAGGCAGACAATGGGTTTATGAAGATAAAAACATCACAGTTGAAACCATACCGATGATGCATAAGATACCAACCTATGGTTATCTTTTTAAAGAAAAGCAGGCCTTACGGAATATGCGAAAAGAAGCTATTGATATGTACCAGATTCCTGTAGAACAAATCACAAACATTAAATCAGGAGAAGATTTTAAATCTCCGGAGGGCGAAATCATTGCCAATCAGAAGCTAACCCTTGATCCGCTAAATCCAAGGTCTTATGCATTTTGTTCTGATACCGGCTATACGGAAGATTATATTGATCAGATTAAAAATGTGGATTTGCTATATCATGAAGCTACTTTTTTACATGACAAGGCAGATATTGCTAAGGAAAAAACACACTGCACTACCATAGAAGCAGCAACCATTGCAAAAAAAGCCGAAGCAAAAAAACTCATGATAGGACACTATTCGGCCCGTTATGATGACATGAAACTATTTGATAATGAAGCCAGAAGCGTATTTTCTGAAACAATAATTGCCATTGAAGGAATGTGTGTGGATATTGGCAACAATGAAAAATGAGAATAGAGCTTCAGAAAAATAACATGAGCAATGTCAATGGTTCATTAAGACCATTAAATCCTAAGAAGTTAATTTCTGCCAATAGATCTTCTATCCTGTCAGGATTGTGCGGATGGTTTTCCAATCCTTTTATGAGCATATGTTTTTCATCAAGTTTTTTTCCGTCAACAAAAACGAGTGCAGTCTCTACCCTGCCCTTTCTTACTTTCAGTTCAACTGAAATCTCTTTTTCATTTAAATGAATCCGGTTTTTAAACACGTAAACCGGCGACCATCCGAAATTCCATTCCCACTTTGTATATTTTTCCTCTTTAATACGGTTTATGGATCGTATATCGGCTTGATCAGGAGTATATAATTCAAGATTTGGCCAATGCTGAAAAAACCAGGCTTTCAGTTTTATCATAAACTCATCCCGTGTAACAGGATATTGAAGAAACCGGCTGATATTTGCCACTTCGCTTCGTATGGATTTCACTGCCTTACTGTCAAAATTCTCTTCCTTTGCCTTAATAGCTTCATAAAGATGATCGAGATTTGCATCAAAAAGTAAGGTTCCATGGTGCAGGATCTTATCTTTATGAATGTGCTCAGCATTGCCCGAAATTTTTAACCCGTTTACACGAAGATCATTCTTACCCTCAAATCTTGCATCAACACCAAGACTTTGTAAAAAATCAATGACGGGTTGAGTATGACTTTGAAAATTCACAAGATTATCTTTGTCTGCCTTCTTAATAAAAGTAAAATTTATATTACCCGGATCATGAAACACAGTACCTCCGCCGGATAATCTTCGAACAACCGGAATATTGTTTTTTCTTATATACTCCAGATTGATCTCTGCAAGTGTATTCTGGTGCTTTCCTACAATTATGGAAGGGTGGCTGCGCCATAGCATAACTGCTTCACGATCAAGATGCTTAAATAAGTATTCTTCGGTTGCAATATTGAACCAGGGATCAAGAGAAGTGTTTTCAAAAAATAACATAACAGGAAACTATTTTATCAACCCATCATCAAAGCACAGCCAACCTGTTATTGATTTTTCTTACGATATAGTGATCTTCAATTTCGGCAAGTAGCTGTTGCAGCATATCTTTGTCCTGTATACGTGAAATAGCCCTTTTACGTACTTCAAAATCAGAATCTTTCTTTATGATCTCCATCAATGCATTGGAATCATCCATTTTTTCCACAGCTTTATTCCGAACATAATAATCGGGATCACCAAAAGCTATTTCTTTTATAATATCGGCATTTTGAACCTTCTCAACGGCCAAAGCTCTCACATAATAGTCATCATCATTGCGGGCAATATCTTCCAGTGTTGTCTGGTCATAGATCTTTTTAATAGCATCAGAACGTACATAGAAATCATCATGGGTTTTGGCAATATGTGTGAGTATTTCCTGGTTTGATATGGCTTCAACGGCCGATTTCATAATATCGCGATCGGTGATTTCTTTAACCAGACCAAAAAGAACAGCATCATCATTAATTTTCGCCAGGGCATCTTTGCAGATATAATAATCTTCCTGGCTTTTTAAAACGATGTGGGCAAGAGTTTTGGGTTCTGTAATCCTTTTTACAGCTGCAACCCTTACATAGTAATCGCTATCGTTCAGAGCAATCTGCATGAGTACTTCAGGATCTTCAATCTTTTCGGTGGCTGTTTGCCTTACATAATAATCCGGATCGTTGGCAGCCACTTTTCGTAAAATCTCCTGATCTTCAATTTCTTTTAACGCATCAACCCGGTCGTAATAATCAACAGCATTAAAAACTTTATCAATGAGCTCTGCCATTCTTTTTTGAGCGGAGTTTTCATGTTGGTTATTTTCGTTTTCCATGGTGAAAGGTTTAAGAAATTCCTAAAGGCATTGTAAATTGGGTATTTAATGAACCAAAATCTGGGTTTAAAAATACAGAAAAATTATCAGTTTGCAGAAACCATAAAATAAAAATAAATTCTAAGGCCTGCACTTTTCATAATGTATTCCAAATGGGAGCTTCCAAACTAAAAATTATCTCACTATCTTTGCGAGTTGTTTCAGGGACTTATTGCTGCACGAATTTGGTAAATACAGTATTTGCAAAACCCAAAAAACGAAACTTTTAAATCTGGTAACCGATAATAGAAAATGAAAGAACTTCCCAAGCAGTATTCTCCTGCAAAGATTGAAAATAAGTGGTACGCTCACTGGATGGAGAAAGGCTATTTTAATTCAACCCCCGATAACAGAGAACCCTATACAATAACAATCCCACCGCCCAATGTAACCGGTGTTTTGCATATGGGTCACATGCTCAACAATACCATACAGGATGTGCTGGTGCGTCGGGCGCGTATGGAAGGAAAGAATGCCTGCTGGGTGCCCGGTACCGATCATGCATCTATTGCCACAGAAGCGAAGGTTGTTGCCAAGCTTCGGGAAGAAGGTATTGATAAAAATAAAATTTCACGCGAAGAGTTTCTGGAACATGCATGGGAATGGAAAGAGAAGCATGGTGGCATCATCCTGGAACAGCTTAAAAAACTTGGTGCTTCCTGCGACTGGGATCGTACGGCATTTACCATGGATGAATCGCTTTCGCAATCGGTTATCAAAGTTTTTATCGATTTATATAATAAAGGTTTGGTGTATCGCCGGGTACGTATGGTAAACTGGGACCCGCAAGCACTTACAGCACTCTCTGATGAAGAGGTAATATACAAAGAACTGAACTCTAAGTTTTATTACCTGCGCTATAAGATAGAGGGTAATGAAAACGAATATGTTACCATTGCTACCACACGACCGGAAACTATCCTTGGTGATACTGCCATTTGCGTGCACCCCGAAGATGAGCGTTTTCAACACCTGAAAGGGAAAAAAGCTCTGGTACCGCTCATCAACCGACCGATACCTGTCATCTTTGATGAATACGTTGACAGGGAATTTGGTACGGGAGCATTGAAAGTTACTCCTGCTCACGATATCAATGACTATAACCTGGGGATTAAGCATAATTTGCCTTCCATTGATATTTTTAACGATAATGGCACTCTTAATGAAAAAGCAGAGATCCATATTAATGAGGACCGCTTTGCAGTAAGAAAAAAAATCGTAGTAGAACTGGCTGATCAGGGCCATCTTATTAAGGTTGAAGATATAGTAAATAAAGTCGGTTATTCTGAGCGTACCGATGAAGTAATCGAACCCAAGCTTTCACTCCAGTGGTTCCTGAAAATGGAAGAACTCGCTAAACCGGCGCTGGATGTGGTGATGGATGATACCATAAAGTTCTACCCTGCGCGTATGAAAAACATTTACCGCCATTGGATGGAAAATGTTCGCGACTGGTGTATCAGCCGCCAGCTTTGGTGGGGACATCGTATACCTGCATATTATCTGCCCAACGGAGATATCATTGTTGCCGAATCTACCGAAGAAGCCCTTGCCTTAATGAAAGAAAAATATAACGATAAATACACCGAAGCCGATATTAAGCAGGATGAAGATGTGCTGGATACATGGTTCAGTTCATGGCTTTGGCCAATCTCAGTTTTCGATGGTATAAGACATCCCGATAATAAAGATATCAGGTATTACTACCCTACTGACGATATGGTAACGGCACCCGAGATTTTGTTCTTCTGGGTGGCACGTATGATCATGTCCGGACTGGAATACCGCAATGAAATTCCCTTCCGCAATGTTTACCTGCACGGTATTGTCCGCGACAAGCAGGGACGTAAAATGTCGAAATCACTGGGTAACTCACCCGACCCACTGGCGCTGATCAATCAGTATGGTGCCGATGGTGTGCGTGTGGGCATGCTTTTCTCGGCTCCTGCCGGAAATGATTTGTTGTTCGAGGAAAGTTTGTGTGAACAGGGTCGCAATTTCTGTAATAAAATCTGGAATGCTTTCCGTTTAACTCAAGGCTGGCAGGTTGATAATTCTCTTAAACAACCGCAAAGCAGCAAAGTTGCCATTGAGTGGTTTGAAGCCAATTTTAACAAAACCCTTGCCCTGATTGAAGACCATTTCTCAAAATATCGCATTGCAGATGCTCTTATGGCAGTTTATAAGTTAGTATGGGATGATTTCTGCTCATGGTATCTTGAGATGGTGAAACCGGTATATCAGCAGCCCATAGATCAGGTCAGCTTTAATAAAACCGTTGAGATATTTGAAAAGCTGCTGAAAGTGCTTCATCCTTTTATGCCTTTCATCAGCGAAGAGATATATCAACATCTTCGCCAAGATGACGCTCCTGAGAGTATAATGATCGCTCGTATGCCCAGACCCGCAAAATACGATGAAAATATTCTGCGGCAATTTGATTTTGCATCGGAAGTGATCATGGCCATACGCAATCTGCGACAGGAGAAAAATATTGCCAACAGGGATGCTATTGAGCTCCTGATCCGCAAAAACTACGATGATCAACCTGAAATTACCTTTGATAATGTGGTAATTAAGCTTTGTAACTTGTCGAAACTGGATTATGTAGAGCAGAAACCCGAAGGTGCTTTCAATTTCATAATAAAAACCACTGAATTTTATATACCGGTTTCACAGAATATTGATATGGAAGCGGAAATTCAGAAACTTGAGCAGGAACTCAAGTACCAGAAAGGTTTTCTTACTTCAGTTATGAAAAAACTGGATAATGAGAAGTTTGTAAACAACGCACCCGCCCATGTTGTAGAAATGGAAATGAAAAAGAAGGCCGATGCCCAGGCAAAAATCAAGGTTATTGAAGATCAATTGAAAACACTAAAAGCCTGATGCAAGATTTCTTCAAAAAAAATGCCTTTGTTTTCTTTATGAAGCCGGGGCATTTTTTGATTTCCGGAAAAATCCCAAAGTGAAAATACTGAATCTACTTTTTAAGCAATTTCTGGTTGATTATTTTTTCAGATGTAAAAATTCTCAACAGATAAATTCCACTGCTGATTGATGAAACATCAACAACATCGTATTTTGAAGTATTAGTAAATTCAGCGATAATCCTCCCTCCTATATCAAGAATTTGAATTTTTTGAACTCCGGTAAGGTTATCAAGATACAATCTGTCTGCTACCGGATTTGGGTAAAACCAGGTTCCTGAAAAATCGCTGTAACCTATAACCGAAACTTCAGCTCCCAGTTCAATATCCAGGAAAACAGTACTGTAATTTTCGACACTTACACCGGAAATTGTTTTAACAGGATGATCCGGGGCGTGCACTTCAACATCGTATGTGCCAGCCAGCACCGGGCGACTAAACCCTCCATGCTCCGCACTTGAAAATACCCAGGAATTATCAAAATCATGACCTGCCAGTTCAATTCTGGCACGTATCGGATCACCGGTATTGATATCTGTTACTTTACCATGAATTCCATACAGACTCTGCGTGAGATAATTCATTAATGATCTGTAGTTGTAATCCCAGTGCGCAGGAAGCTGAGAAGTAGGCAATAATTTTACATCTGAAATCTCGAGAGTAAATTCCCTTTGACTTACATAGTAATTTGCATAATCCTGGCGGCTGCCGTATATCACGTACCAGTCGCCTCCATGAGTAACACCATCTCCCAATCCGGTCATGTAATCCGATGGTGCATTTGCTCTAACTGTATTTACATATTCGTACATTGTAAACTCCCACCAGTCATGATCGGCGTGCAATTTCTGATTTGATTTCCAGGAGTCCCACGGAAAGTTGACAAGTTCAATACCGCCATGAATATTGGCAGAAAGCACAAAATCGTACTCATTTAGCAACGATACCATTGCCAGGGTTTCCATTTGATAATCATGTTCAGGATTTTGCACCGGATTGGGGTAGTTTCTGTTCAAATCAACTCCATTTAAATTGCCACGGGTGGCTCCGTTTACAGAACTGTTATCATAACGATATGTACCATCAGGGTTTTCATTGGGGCATATCCAGATTTCCAAATTATCCAGTAAATAAGTTACATGATCATCTTCACCATAATTATTTAGCATATGATGTATTAACCTGAGTAGAAGATTAAAACCTGTAGTTTCATCACCATGCATGGTGGAAGTATACATCGATTTGGGCCTTTCATTGGGGTTATTAACATTGGCAGTTATACGCCCGAAAATAATTTTACGTCCACTGGGCAATGTTTCAATTTCAATATACTGAAAAAGATCAGGAAAAACATCCTCAAACTGCTGCATCATGCTTTCATAGGCTTCATATGTGGGATAAAAATCCCATGATGAAATGTTTTCCACATCAACAGAAGAAAGCATGTTGTAACTGTTTTTATCATACTTCAGGCCTGATGGAGTAACCAGTTCATATTCCACACCCAGCTCAAGAAATTCGCGAAAACCCTTTTCATTGGCATAAGAGTAGATATATCCGGAACTCTTATCGAAAAAATCAATTGAAAGCATCAATGAAAGTTCATTCAGCGATTGCTCAGGCTTAAATCTAAAATAAACTTCTGATCTTTCATTAAGTATTTTCTGAATTTTTTCAGGGATGCCTGCAGAGAGATAACCATTAATTAATACCAGGAATATGATAACAGTATTTTGCAGATGTTTATTTATTCCTGAATAAAAACCGGGAGAAAATCGAGCAAACATAATTTATTCATTGGTAAATGATTCGTTAAGAGCAGAAAGATGGTTAAATACTCCCTTATTTACCTTAACAAGAGGAAGCCGGAGGTTATTTTTTGCAAGTCCTTTGATTTCAAGTAATGCTTTTATTCCTGATGGACTGCCATCAGAGTAAATTGCCTCTATAATATCAAAAAGTTTGAAATGAATTTTCCTGGCTTCTACGTAATTGTTTTTAAGGCAATGCCTTACCATTGTTGAAAATTCATCCGGAAATGCATTGGCAATAACAGAAATAACTCCGTCGCCCCCAATTGCCATAAAGGGTAAAGTATTTGGGTCTTCGCCAGATATTACGAGAAAATCTTCCGGTTTTCCATTTATGATCCTTGAACTTTGAGCCAGATCACCTGATGCCTCTTTAATTGCGATTACATTAGGTACTTCATGGGCAATACGTAAAGTGGTTTCAGCATTAATATTGGAAGAAGTACGGCCCGGAACATTATAAATAATAACAGGAACAGGACTCTCTGCTGCCACGGCGCGATAATGATTAAATATACCCCGGGGTTGTGGTTTGTTATAATAAGGACTAACTGATAATATAGCTGAAACGCCGGTAAAATCTGTGTTTTTAATGTCTGTAATAACCTGCCGGGTATTATTTCCACCAATACCAATAACTACGGGCACTCTACCTTCAACGATCTCAAGGCCGAAGTTGATTATGGCATTTTTCTCATCTGCATTTAATGTCACCGACTCACCGGTTGTTCCCATAAACACTATGTACTCCACACCACCTTTGATCTGATATTCAATAAGCTTTTGAAAAGATTTAAAATCGATACTTCCTTCTCTATGAAATGGTGTAACGATGGCAACACCTGTGCCTCTGAATTTATCATTGGTTTTATTGGTCATTGTTGATCATTTTTAAATAATACATGGTTTGTTTTATGGTTTCTTTCTGGGATGTAGAATCATCGATCTGTATCATCAAATCATACAAATCAACATATTTTTCATGAAATCTTCCCACTTTGAAAGACGCATCTGATATTGCCATCAGATACTTGATATGAAAAAAAACTGAAGGTGTAAGGTCAATTATTACATCGTATTGCGAGTGAATAAAATCCAAAACTGCCTTATCTTTAGGTTGCTGATTCCATGCAAAACTACCTGCATTACAAAACTCAAAAGAAAGTTGTGGAAAGCAATGCTCAGGAAGATCTTTCATATTAAAAAATCCCAGTGTTTTTACCTTCTTTTTATCATTTTGTAGCTCTTTTACCAGGGAAGCGATTTGCCTGTAATTCTCTTCTGTGGAAGCATCGTAAAGGATACCAAAAGTTTTTGCCTGGTTATATCCGAAAGTCTTTTTGGTGCGTTTTAGTTCTTTCAACGCCCTTTTCAAAAACCAATGCCTTACGCCGTCTCGTATGTTTGTGAATATTTTCACAGAATGCTCAATATGATTTATTTTACTACGTTTGTATTAATTCTCCCGATAAAACATCAAAATTAAACAAATTTGGTTATTGCATGTATAATTTCTCCGATATAAAAACGATGATAATCCTTTTCAGGGTACATATTATGAATACCCTTATCAAGAAAATTCTCCGGTTTTATGTCATCACAATATATCTTCCTGCATTCCAGCGCAATACGGGCCTGTTTAAAGTACACAGACCCCTGTGTGGAAGGTAGAGCATCCAGCCCGTCAACCTTCATTTTATCCATATCTCTGCCTGATTCAGTGCCCAGCAGATTCAAAGTTTTTCTAAACGACTCATCAAAAAAGTTAAGGGTAAAAATATCGTGTTTTTCCACAAACTCATAGGTATATCGCTGTGGTCTTATGTAGGCTGTGGCAATGGGTTTATTCCACAAAATTCCACAGGTACCCCAGCTGGCAGTCATCATATTATAATTTCCCGGTGTACCCGCACAAACGAGCATCCAATCCTGGTCGAGCAGTTTAAAAATGCTTTCATTCAATTTATAAAGATCTGACTTCTTAAACTTTTCAATCATATGAGCTTTGGTTTTGTTGTTCTATTAATGAATGCTACGAAAGTAGGCTTTTTTCGGCGGATAATAAAATATGTGACTCAATAAACTTTATCTTTGGTTTTTAGTTAAAAAAACATTGATATCAATGAATCAAAATATAAAAATTACATTACTGGGCACGGGAACATCGCAGGGAATTCCTGTAGTTGCCTGCGATTGCAGGGTATGTCAAAGCACCGACCCCAAGGATAATCGGCTTCGCACTGCTGTTATGATTGAAACCCCACACAATAATATCATAATTGATGCAGGACCCGATTTTCGTCAACAGATGCTTAAAGAGAATGTAAAAAAAGTTGATGCATTGCTTATTACCCACAACCATAAAGATCATACCGGTGGACTTGATGATGTAAGGGCTTTCAACTGGATACTAAAAAAACCTATGGAAGTTTTTGCCCGAGATAGTGTTTTAAAATCTATCAAAAAAGATTTTGATTATGCTTTTGAAGAAGAAAAATACCCGGGAGTGCCGCAAATAAATCTTCACACCATTACCAATGAATCGTTTGATTTTCATGGTGATCATATTATTCCCATTGATGCCCGACATGCCAAAATGCCCGTATTTGGTTTTCGTATCGGTGATTTTTCCTACCTTACCGATGCAAGCATTATAAGGCCTGAAGAGCTGGATAAAATGAAAGGCTCAAAATACATTATTATCAATGCTTTAAGAAAGGAAAAACATTACTCCCATTTCAATCTTAAGGAAGCCATTGAAATATTACAGTATCTCAAACCCGAAAGAGGTTATTTAACCCATATCAGTCATCAGATGGGCCGTTATAAAGAAGTAAGCAAAGAACTACCACCCGGAATTGAGCTGGCTTATGATGGGTTAAGATTTCAGGTTTAAGCCATGGTGTTCCATGTGGGTGTTTTTTACTAATTTTGACTCCCGATGAATAAGAGTTATAAACTTATACCGGTTAAAGCCTGAATGACCATCTGGCGATCAAGAAACGATAAAAATGAAATTCACGCAAGTTAAATCGTAAGACCTGGTCACCAGGATGCACAAGCAATAGAAAAAAGGGAGTTCAGCAAAGCAAATACTTTAATTTAATTATTTTTGAATGACATTGTTTAATTACATTTCGTGGATCAAATTAAAAAACTTGCTCCAGGTTGCAATGCTCGGGGGTGTCTTTTTAACTTCGTGCGTAAATGAAGAAATCTGCGAAGATCTGGAAAATGTTCCTGTAAGACTGGGTTTTTATTATATTGACCAGGATCAGGATGAACCCCTGGTTTTAAATATTGATAGTATTTACATTCATGGTTTGAATAATGATTCCATCATTTATGATTACCGGCGAAATGTAAGTCGTGTTGAACTTCCACTCAATGCTGCTACTAAAACCACAGCTTTTTTGATGTATTTTCCAGCACCACCTGAAATTGCAAATCTTATAAAAGATACTATTTGGTTTACCTATGAAGTAAAACCTACTCTTATTTCAATGGAGTGTGGTTTTGCCAGTTTTTTTGAATTGATTGAAGTAAGCCATAGCAACATGATGATTGACAGTATTTCTATTGAAGAAACATCAGTAAACAATAACCTTGATGAACATATTAAAATATTTCCTTTTGTTGATGACAGTGATCTTTAGTTATGCTGCGTTTGCCCAAAATGAACACAGCACTGATACTGTCAAACATGATTTTGAAATTACACCTTTTATCAGGTTAGGAATTGACGTTTCTGCTATTGGCAGATCATTTTATGAGCCTGAAGTCCGCCAGATTGAGTTCTCCGTTGATTCTGAGCTGATCCGGAATTTTTTCTTCAATCTTGAAGGTGGTGTATTACGAGTAAATTCTGAACAGGAAACCTTTTCCTATAAATCTTCCGGTTATTTTGTGCGTGCGGGTACCGATTTCAACCTTTTAGGCAGGCCCGATCCAGGTCAAAAAGATCTGGTTCTTTTTGGCTTGCGCTATGCTTACGCTTATTTAAACCATGAATCACCGTTTTTTGATCTTGAAAACCCCTACTGGGGGAGCTACTCCGGAAGCATTGATCCTTCGGGTTATCATGCGCACTGGTTTGAGTTGACGGGAGGTGTTCGCACCGAAGTATTCAAAAATCTATTTGTAGGCTGGACATTGCGAACCAAAGTACCACTTTATAAAACTGCTGAACCCGAAATTGAACCTTACTACATTGCCGGTTTGGGTTACGGTAAACTTAAGACACCTGTTATGGTGCATTTTTCATTGTTTTACCGTTTTGGATTATAATAAGAAAACTATTTGTGGGTTGCTTTGATATATTCAAGCAATATGGCATTAAGTTCTGATAACCGGGTTTCTGAAATGTGTAGTTTTTCATTAATCCGTTGCAATTCAAGGTTCTTTTCTCCGATAGTATGATAAGCCTTATGCGCATCATCGCGTGCAGCTTCAAGTTCTTCTATCAATTCTTTCAGCTGCGATACATCCTTGAAAATGCAAAATAACCCGGTAAACCCAATACCTTTGCTATCAGTTTGGGGTGTTATGGTTATACTAACATGCCTTTTTTTGCCGGGCAAAGTGCATATGGATGTTTCAAGCACAGCTTTATCGCCCGGATTTAATTTACCTGCCACATCCATTATTCTTTTCATTTCATCTGGTGATGCTATAAATTCTGAGAGATTTTTATCTACCAGGTGTTGTGTTTCAAATATTTCGGTCATGGCATTATTTGTAAATATAAAATCATATGTAAGATCAATAATAGCAATACCTTCTCCCAGTTTTTCAATCAGGTCACGTAACTTTTCTTCCCTGTCGGTAAGCGCAACAGCCATATGCTTAATTTCTGAAATATCTTCCCCAACAAGAACAAATGAACAATCGCCCTGCTTTCCGTAAACCGGGCTTAAACTGCCATATAACCAAACCTTTTCTCCATTTTTATGTCTGAGGGAATATTCGCCTCTCCATTTTTTATTGTTCTTTAGAGCATCTTTGATGCCTGGATTTTCAAGTAAATTACAAAGTGCATTGATTCCTGAGTGAAGAGATTTTCCTATGAGTTCATCCTGTTCATAACCCGTTAGCTTTGTAAATCTTGAATTCAGAAATTCTATATATGAATTTGTATCGGTAATTACAAATAAACTTTCACTCTGGTTGATCGCTTCATACAACTTGGCAATAGTTTGATTCTGGTAGTTCAGTTTTTGCTTCAGACTTGCATTTTGCTCATTTTCGTCTGAATGCCAGCCGTTATCAAATTGCATATTACCAAAGTTTGCGGATGCTTTTACTTTCCGAGAAGGTTTCGCTGTTTTTTCCTTAATATATAATGTATTCCTTTTCATTAAATTGTTTTACAGGTATTGATTTGTATTATTGTAAAAACAGTATAAATATCCTGAAAATTCTTTATTGGAGAAGAAAAATGAAAACTAAACTACTTCCAGAATTTTTTTTTATACCCGTAAAATAAAATTTATCTTATCATTAACAGTCTTTAACCCAGCTAATAATTGTTTTGATGATTTTTCAAAAGTTTAAAAGTTATTAACAATCAAAAATATATACTATATTGCTGTTATTCAGTTATTTATGTATTCTATGAGATAAAAACATGAAATTATGACCTCTATAAAACGCCTTGTAACAATACTTTTTTTATTTTTGAGTGCCACTAACATAAATAAAACTTGAAATTTGTTGTAAAACATTACCAAAGAACACTGATCCTTTGCATTCTGGTTTTCATTGGCTTACATCAGCCTCTTATGGCCCAGCCCGGTATACCTACTATGATGAATTATCATCACTCGGAATACAGGGCTGAAACACAAAACTGGTCTGTTGTACAAGATAAAAGAGGTTTGATATATGTGGCCAATTTAAGCGGAGTACTGGAGTATGATGGCAATCACTGGAGGTTGATTTCGCTTCCGGGAAATAAATTTGTTACATCACTTGGTATTGATGAACAAGGTATTATTTATGCAGGAAGCCATGGCGAGTTCGGCTATCTGAAACCCGACTCAAAAGGATCTCTTCAATATCAATCGCTTCTTCACCTTTTCCCTGCCGAGCACCGAGATTTTTCTTATATATGGCAAATTAATAATACATCAGAGGGTATATTCTTTTCCAATTATGATAACCTGTTCCGTCTTAAAAACGACACTGTTACCGTATGGACATACAGCAGATACAGTAATTTTTTCACTATAGATGATAAAGTCCTTGTATATGATCATGATAACCCTTCACGTCTTCTCTATGTAAAAGGTGATTCACTAAAAAATATTCCAGGAGGTGAGTTACTTTCCAGTTACAGAATCAGAGGCATTTATCCATTCGACTCTGAAAATATTCTGATATATTCTGATAATAAAGGCTTTGCCAGTATCCCTAATCCGTTTAAAAATAAAGATAAAGATTTGATCGCAAAACCCTTGCCCAATCAAGGTGTGTTTAACTTTCTGAATCAAAACAGGCTTACCTACGGCAAAAGGCTTAGGAACGGACATTACGCTTTTGCAACGCTTAAGGCAGGTATTATTATAATGGATAATACAGGAAGTGCAGTTAGTATTCTAAACAGAAACATGGGGTTACAAAATGAAACAGTAAATTTTTTATATGAAGATCGTGATGAAGTGCTGTGGCTGGCACTCGACAATGGAATAAGTACGGCAAACATAAATCTTCCAGTTCAATTTTGGAGCAGAAAGTCGGGCATTAAAGGATCTGTGTTGAGTATTACCGAATTTGAAAACCATATATATGCTGGCACATGGCAAGGACTTTACAAAATGGATAAAAATCATAAGCTTGATGATATGATTTCATCAGAAACCGGCTATTTGTCAGGCAGCTTTAAAAATACTTCGAACATCAATGGCATTACCTGGCACCTGAATACTCTAAATTCGGGAAATAGAAATACAGGTTTATTGGTGTCGGGAAGCGACGGACTTATCTATATTGACCGCAATCATAATCCCATGGTTATTGAAAAAGGATATTTTTACTTCAGTCTTCAATCGGAAGAGTTTCCGGAATTTATTCTGGCCGGGGGGTCTGAGGGATTATTTGTTTATCATATGCCGGTTAAAAACAATTCTTCTATCAAAAAGATTGCCGAATTTCCTGATTTCAAATATCTGGAACCTTATAAAATAACTGAAGGGCAAAATCTTACATTCTGGATATCTCATCGTAGCGATGGCATTTCGCGTTTGAGTTTGTCCGGCCTTTTATCTGCAGTTAACTTAACAGCCGATGATATAACAGAGAATAACAAAGCTATTGAAGTAAAACATTTTAACTCAGATCAGGGCTTACCCGTAAATGTTAAAATAGAAGCATTTAATTACGGTAATAAAGTTTTCTTTCTCACAGGAAAAGGTATAATGTCAGTTTCAGAAAACCGTTCAGATAAAAGTGAGTATTTTAAAAGTATAAATTTTTTTACTGATTTTATTTTAAAAAAATTTGTCTCGGTAAGATTTATCAAAACCTGCCATAATAATTGCTTATGGATGCAAATTTATGATAAACACTCAAGAGAAAAGAGTGTTGTCCAGCTAAGTTATGACCGTAACAAAAACCATTTCATATTAAATAACAATCGTTTCAATTTTCTTTCCGGACAAACGGTTGATGATATTTTCATTGATAAAACAAACAATGCATCGTGGTTTGCCGCCGATGATTATATTTACAGGTATGAGATTGATGAAAATTTTCAGCGAAATAATTTCAAATGTTTGATCCGGAACATTGCGGTGAACAAAAAAACATATTTCGGCGGTAAAATCAATAGATCTCAAAACAAAATCAAAATTTCCAACAGAGCCAAGTCTGGAATTTCAGGGTTTTCACATCATCAAAGTCACCTTGAGTTTAGTTATGCTGTAACAGATTATTTTTTCCCACAACATACGGTCTTTTCCAGTAAACTAAAAGGACATGAAAAAAACTGGACACCATGGACCAATCAATCATCAAGAGAGTTTAATAACCTAAATCCGGGTAATTATATTTTCATGGTAAGAGCCAGAGATGCCTTCGGAAATGAAAGCACAATGGACTCCTTTAGTTTTCAGATCTTCAAGCCCTGGTATGTAACCAATCTGGCATACTTTACTTATTTTCTGCTGGCTGCAGGGCTTATAGTAATCTTATTTTGGATTATAAACAAACAATTGTTAAAAATCAAATACAAACTGGAAAGGAATATAAAGGAAAGAACATCTGAAATAGAAGAAAAGCAATATCAGCTTAAAGAAGAAATGAAAAGATCAGACCAGCTTCTTAAAAATATTCTGCCTCTGCAGATTGCTGAAGAACTTAAAAACACAGGAAATGTAAGACCTCAGTATTACGATCTTGCTACCATAATGTTTATGGATTTTAAGGATTTCTCAAAAATATCGCAGTTCATTAACCCCCTTAAGCTTATCAATGAGTTAAATGAGAGCTTCATTAAATTTGATGAGATTGCACATAAACATCGTCTTGAAAAAATCAAAACCATTGGCGATGCCTACATGTGTGCAGGAGGTATTCCTGAACCCAATATCACCAACCCATTTGATACTATTATTGCTGCTTTTGAAATATTGAATTACTTAAAAGTTGCTGAAGAAAATCAATGGCTGAGTGATGTAAGAATTGGAATTCATACCGGAGAGATAATGGCCGGAATAATTGGGAGAAATAAATTTGCCTATGATATTTGGGGTGAAGCTGTTAATACAGCCAGCCGAATGGAAACATCGGGTGAAGCAGGTAAAATAAATATTTCGGGTGAGACCTACAGACTGGTGAAGAATTTTTTCGATTGCGAGTATCGTGGCAAATTGGAAGCAAAGCATAATAACCAGTTTGATATGTATTATGTTATCCGAATTAAGAAAGAGTTTAGCAAAGACGAAGATGGTACTTTTCCAAACGATATGTTTTATGAAAAACTAAATGATTTTTTGAGTATGGGTAAAAAACAAAAGATCAACTTACAATAACTTAATGAATAGGGTTGATAATTTATTTGAAAATTAAAAGTTTCACTGAGATATTGACATATATATTAATTAATTTTGAAGTGTCCTAAACACTGAATACCTCCAAAAATATGGACTTAAAAAAACTTAGACCCATAGTATTAAATAAGCTCAAAAAAGAGTTGAACCCGAATCTCTATTATCACAATTATCAGCATACACTGGATGTATGCGAGTCGGTTGACAGACTTGCCGAAATTGAAGAGATTAAAGGCGAAGAACTTGTAACCTTACGCACAGCTGCTTTGCTTCATGATACCGGTTTTATCTGGCAATATGAAAACAACGAAGAAATTGCCTGCAAATATGGGATGGAGATATTGCCTGATTTCGATTACTCCCCAGGCCAGATAGAACACATCTGCGCTATGATCATGGCAACACAGATACCACAAAATCCAAAAGATAAATTGGGTATGATACTTTGTGATGCTGACCTTGATTATATTGGTCGAGGAGATTTCTTTATAACTGCTTTAAGATTACACCGCGAATGGAGCGAAAACAGCAGCCAGAAAATTACCTTTAAGAACTGGTATATCAAACAACAAAATTTTATTTTACAACATGAATATTTCACCCAGGGGGCAAAAGATCTCAGAAATGGCACCAAACAACATAATTTGTCACAGATAAAAGAACTTTTAAACCTCCTTGAATCAACCAATACTGAAACTGCTGACAACCTTTCCGGAGTTCTTAAGTAAAGAAAAAACGTACAAAGACCATTTAAATATTTTTTGTACTTTGGCATCACTTTAATTACCTGACAATTTTTTTTAACACAAAACAAAACAAGAAATGGAAAATGAAAATAACAATGTAATTCTGGTGGCGTATGACTTCACTTCCATCGGTGATATTGCCATAGAAAATGCCACAAGAATGGCAAAATTACTTGGTTACAAGATCTGTTTGCTTCATGTTATTAATAGTTCCAGTCGTAAAAACCTTAAGAAATCTAACGAAACACTGGATTCCTTAACAGAAAAATTAAAAAATATTTCCGCTTCACTCTCCAGAGAACACAATATTGAAGTTGATTTTATTGCCAGGGAAGGTAGTATTTTCAGCACAATAGCAGATGAGAGTAAAAACATCGGAGCCAACTTTCTTGTTTTTGGAACACATGGAAAGAGAGGTATTCAGTTCTTACTGGGAAGCTTCGCTATTAAACTTATAAAAAGTTGTCCGGTACCGGTATTTGTTGTTCAAAAACCTGCCCAGGAGTCAACTTTTAAAGATATTATATTCCCCTTAGACCTTCAACCAGGATCGAAACAAAAAGTTAAATGGGCCATTTCGCTTCACAAGCAATTTAATTGCAAATTCCACCTTTTTATTGATTCTTATCCTGATGAATATATACAAAACAGAATTAGGGCAGATCTTAAACAGGTGAAAAAGATTTTAGAAAAACATAATATCACTTACACCGAGAATCATTCTCCTGCAAAAAATAAATTTGCCAAAAATATCATAAAATTTGCTGTGGGAATTAAAGCTGACATGATAATGGTTTCTACTGATCCGGATAAAATAACCTGGAGTTTATTTGGTTCAATGGATGAAAGAATTATTTACAATCAACAAAGAATTCCTGTTATGTGTATTAATGCTCAGGACCTCCGGGTAATAATTGGTGGTCTCTGATGGATACCTGATAAACTCTTTACTTGAATTTTTAAAAGCCGGTTTTATGCCGGCTTTTATTTTTTCCGCTTATTTTTGCAAAAAATCTTTACTTATGGACAAAGAACAAGCCAGGAAAAAAATTGAAAAACTAAGAAAACAACTTAACGAACATAATTATAAATATTACGTACTTGATGAACCTGAAATAAGTGATTTTGAGTTTGATAAACTCATGAAAGAACTTGAATCCCTGGAAAAACAATATCCTGACCTGGCTGCCCCTGATTCACCAACACAGAGAGTTGGTGGAGAGATCACGAAAAAATTTAATACCGTTAAACATAAATATCCTATGCTGTCACTGGGAAATACATACAGCATGGAAGAGTTAACAGAGTTTGATACCCGCATAAGGAAAACCATAGGAACAGATTTTTCTTATGCATGCGAGCTGAAGTTTGACGGAGTAGCTATTGGTCTTGTTTATAAAAAAGGGAGGCTTTCACAGGCTGTTACTCGTGGTGATGGAACAAAGGGCGATGAAGTAACTACCAACGTAAGAACCATAAAAAGTATTCCACTTAGAATTTATGCCAGCAACCTACCCGATGAATTTGAATTACGGGCAGAGATCATCATGCCCCATAAAAGCTTTATCAGGCTGAATGAAGAAAAACAAAAAAACAATGAATCTCTTTTTGCCAACCCGAGGAATGCGGCATCAGGCAGCCTTAAACTGCAAGATTCGGCTCTGGTGGCTAAAAGAAACCTCGATTGTTATGTTTATGGTATATTGGGGAAAGATCTTCCTTTTGAATCTCACTTTGAGAATCTTGCAAAAGCCAGAGAATGGGGTTTTAAAGTATCGGATTTAACCACCAGGTGCAACAACATCAATGATGTAATGGATTACATTGAAAAAATTGAAAAAAAGAGAACCAGTTTACCTTATGATATAGATGGTGTGGTAATTAAGGTTAATAGTTATGCTCAACAAGAGCAACTAGGTTACACTAGTAAGTTTCCCCGATGGGCTATTTCGTATAAATATAAAGCAGAGCAAGGAATAACACGTTTACTTGATGTAGCCTACCAGGTAGGCAGAACCGGAGCTGTTACCCCCGTAGCAATTCTTGAACCTGTATTGGTGGCGGGCACTACAGTAAAAAGAGCATCATTGTATAATGCCGACAAAATGGAGGAGCTCGGTCTTCATTATGCCGATACGGTTCATATTGAAAAAGGAGGCGAAATCATACCTAAAATCGTTGAAGTAAAGAAAGACTTGAGAAGCCCTGATGCCAAAAAAATCCAATTTGCTTCACATTGTCCCGAGTGCAAAACCAAACTTGTAAGAAATGATGGTGAAGCGGTGCATTACTGCCCCAATTCCGATGGATGCCCCCCCCAGATCCAGGGAAAAATTGAACATTTCATAAGCAGAAGAGCAATGGATATCGAAGGCTTGGGTGAGGGCAGAATTGAAGTTATGATTAAAAATAAACTGATAACCAATATAGCTGATCTATATGAACTGAAATATGATCAGTTACTGGGTCTGGAAAAGATCGTTACTGACGAAATCACCGGCAAACAAAAGAAAATAAGCTTCAGAGAAAAAACTGTTAACAATATCCTGAATGCAATTGAAAAATCAAAAGAAGTTTCCTTTGAGAGAGTTTTATATGCATTGGGGATAAGGTATCTTGGGGAAACCGGAGCAAAAAAACTTGCCAGGCACTTTGGTGGTTTGAAGCAAATAAAAGAAAGTAGTTTTGATGATCTGTTAGCAGTACCGGAAATCGGTGAAAGAATTGCAGGTAGTATCAAAGATTTTTTTGATGATGAAAGAAATATTGAAATAGTAAAAAGATTAGAAAAATCGGGATTACAGTTTGAGATTGAGAAGATACCTGAAACAAGCAAGTCAGAGCAACCCTTAAAAGGCAAAAGTTTTGTGGTTTCGGGTGTTTTTGAAAGATATTCGCGTAGCCAGATAAAAGAACTTATTGAGTTAAAAGGAGGTAAAAATATATCATCCCTTTCGTCTAAAACAGATTATCTGCTGGCAGGTGACAAAATGGGACCAGAAAAGAAGAGAAAAGCTGTTGAATTTAATATTCCCATTATCAGTGAAGATGATTTTGAGCTGATGATTACTACATGATTTTAAGCGATTTCCTGCGAACCAACGATCATACCATCCTTTATGGTTAGTTTGCGATCAGCCATATCTGCCAGTTCATTATTGTGGGTAACAATTATGAAGGTTTGTTCCAGTTTGTCGCGTAAATCAAAGAACAATTGATGCAATTCTTCTGATGTTTCAGAATCAAGGTTTCCGCTTGGTTCATCAGCAAGTACCACAGCAGGATCATTAATTAATGAGCGTGCAACAGCTACCCTTTGTTGCTCTCCACCGGATAATTCACCAGGCTTATGTGTAAGTCTTTCTTTTAACCCTAAAAGCCCAAGCAGATTGCGTCCTTTCTCAATAACCCGGTCAGTTGGTCTGTTACCTATAAACCCTGGAATACAAACATTTTCAAGTGCATTAAACTCGGGTAACAAATGATGAAACTGAAATACAAAACCAATATTGTTATTACGAAAGAATGAAATCTGCTTATCATTCATACCTTTCAATGATACATTATTAATGGTAAGATCACCCTTATCAGCTTTATCAAGAGTACCCAATATATGTAAAAGTGTGGTTTTCCCGGCACCGGAAGCACCTACTACTGATACTATTTCAGCTTTCTGTATTTCAAGATCAATCCCCTTTAGTACCTGCAAAGTACCGTAAGACTTTCTGATATCTTTTGCTGTGATCATCATAATACTTTTATGCTTCTCTTAAATACTGGTAATCGAGGTAATAGTGAATTTTTAATGATAAAAATTAAAGAATATACCGCAAGTTGTTAATCAATAAGCAGTTGGCTAAAATATAAAAAACCGAACAGATAAATATCAGGAAACCCGCTACAGGTAAAAGATTAACTTTATTTAGCTAAAATTCATCTGAACGATTAAAAAAGATAATTCAGACCAATGTAAAGTCCACCATTACCATCTTCAGGGTCAAGGGGTTTACCATAATCAACTGCAACAATAAAATTTTCGTTCATAGCAATTCTGAAACCACCGCCAAGAGTTACATGCAGTGTTTCTTTGTCAGTGATGAAAAAATGATTCATGCTTGCACTAACAGGAAATTCACCAACTTCTGACGGACGGTCAAATTCAATCTCTTTAAGTACCTGACCCATATCGCTGAAAGCATTAAGGGC
>SLOJ01000057.1 GCA_007132585.1 Bacteroidales bacterium
AAAAACATAATTCCAGAGGAGTTTTTCAATGTAGTCGTCAATATAACGGTACTTACCAAAAACTTCTTCATCTGGCACGAAAGTTACAATAGTACCTTTACGGCCGGTATTATCTTTCTGCGGGAGATCATCAATAAGTTTTCCTGAATTAAAGATAGCCTTTTTTGATCTTCCTTCGCGAATGGACTGAATTGAGAAATAGCTGGATAGTGCATTTACAGCTTTGGTACCTACCCCATTTAAACCTACCGATTTTTTAAAAACTTTGCTGTCATACTTTGCGCCGGTATTGATCCTTGAAACGCAATCTACAACTTTTCCAAGAGGAATACCACGGCCATAATCACGAACGGTTACCTGCTTGTCATCAATACTGATTTCAATGGTTTTCCCGAAACCCATAACAAACTCATCAATAGAATTATCAATAACCTCTTTGATAAGTACATAAATACCATCATCCGGCGAACTTCCATCGCCAAGTTTACCGATATACATACCGGGACGCATCCGGATATGTTCATTCCACTCAAGTGTACGTATACTGTCTTCTGAATAATTTGCGCTCATAAAATGGTGTGAGATTAATCAGGCAAAGATATAACAATCCTTACTTACTGCACAGATTGTTTATTGTCCTTTATCAACAACTTAAAACTGATGATGATCGTTATAGACTTTTGACGTTCAAACACTTACACAAAGCTTTCAGATATGCATTTTTTTTTGTTAAAAAATAAAATCCAGCATCTCTGACGGCAGGCCTGAAACGGTTTTACATCATTTAATCTTAAGATAGAAAAAAACAGCCAAAGTGTTAAAATAACAAAATCTCATTCTTTTTTTTGTTTTTCAAAAAATTTCTTACTTTTGGGTTCACAAACAAACAAAAACAACATGAAGAGAGACCCTGTGAAAGGTGTAAAAGCCTTCACAGGGTGTTTTTTTGGGCCCTCCTGTCTTAAAAAATCCTAATAAACATTTCCTTTCTTAAACTTTATTCATTAATCTGCGTCTAATTCTCCGAATTTGCCATTATCAGGCAGTTTACAAAGAATTAAATCTTTTAACATGAAAAATATGACCAGAAGAATTTCAATTGAACGACTATCTATATTTTTAATATTGATACTAATATCAGGTTTATCAAGCATTACAGCTCAGCCTGGACAGGGTCAGGGTCAGGGTCAACGACGCGGAGGTGAAGGAGAGTTACCCAGAATAGGGAAATTAACCGGTAAGGTTATTGAATCTGAAGAAGCACAGCCACTTATGTATGCCAGCATTGTGCTGAACACGGTAAAAGATTCTACAATGGTTTCAGGTGCAATAACCCGCGAAGATGGAACATTTATTATGGAAGAACTCCCACCCGGAACTTATTTTATTACCGTTAACTATGTGGGTTTTCCACCGCAGGATTTCAATAATATACGGATTACTTTTCGTGAACCTGAATTTGATATGGGGGTAGTTGAAATTTCACCCACAGCCCAGATTCTAAATGAGGTAACAGTTGAAGCGGCGCGTTCTCTTATGGAAACAGGACTTGACCGCAGGGTAATCAATGTGGGCCAGGAGATCACCGCCATCGGTGGCACCGGGCTCGATATCATGCAAAACATTCCGAGTGTTGCAGTAGATTTTGATGGAAATGTAAGTTTGAGGGGGAGTTCAAATGTTACGATTTTAATTGATGGCCGGCCTTCTAATCTTACCGGTCTCAGCGGTTCTGAAGCTCTTGAACAGATACCTGCAGAAATGATTGAACGGGTTGAGGTGATTACAAATCCTTCTGCACGTTACAACCCCGAGGGAACATCAGGAATAATAAATGTTGTACTTAAACAGCAACGCCGCCCGGGTTACAATGGAATGGTTTCTTTGAATGCCGGCACTGCAGGCAGGTATAGTGGTTCACTTAATCTGAATTACAAAGTGAATAAATGGAACTTTTTCACCAACTACAGCGGAAGATTGTCTGACATGGACTTTTTTGGTAACAGTCTGCGTGAAACTTTCAACGCAACTGGCTCAAACTTTATGGATCAGGATATCACAGGCGATATGGGAATGAACTCACATAATATTCAGGCCGGAGTAGACTATAATTTCAATCAAAAGAATACCCTTACTTTTACATCGCGTTACAGTAACTGGAACAGGAGTTTCGATAATCTCACCGAATATATGCTTTACTCGGATCTTACCAATCCGAACAGCTTGTTCCTTATGGATAACGAAACCGACATGCTTCATAATTCCTTTACGCATCAGTTAAATTTCAGGCGAACTTATGATGAAAAACACAGGGAATTAATTGCAGATGTAAGTTTCTCCACCCGCAATATGGACCGTAACGAAAACTTCCTGCAGGAATATTACGAGCAAAACTGGTCAAATCCTAACGGGCAAATACTTCAAGAGCGTTCAAATATGTATGGCGATAACTGGTCATTTACAACACAGTTGGATTACGTTCATCCTTTAAGTGAAGAGAGTAAATTTGAAACCGGTTACAGGATACAATTACGTGAGATGGATTCAAATTTCAATTTTGAAAATTTTAATCCGGAAACCGGAGACTGGATAAACAATGCAAATCGCAGTAACCATTTTATCTATGATGAGCAGATTTTTGCTGCCTATGGAATGTATGCCACCATGCTTGGGAAATTCAGTATTCAGGCCGGATTACGGGCCGAACAAACTTTTACAACTGCAGATCAGCGCAGTGATGTTAATCCGGCTTACAAAAATCAATACCTGAGTTTATTCCCTACAGCTCATATCCGACGGAATTTTGAAAATAACCAGTCGATGCAGGTCAGCTACAGCCGAAGGATTAACAGGCCACACAACAGAAATATCAATCCTTTTCTCAGGTATAACAGTGAATATGATGTCTCTTTTGGTAATCCTGATCTTAATCCCGAATTTATCAATTCTTATGAGATTGGTTATCAGAAATTCTGGAAAACCACTACACTTAACCCCAGTTTATTTTACCGCTATACCAATGGAATGATAACCCGTTACCGTTATGTAGATGAGATAGAAGGTAATGATGTAACCGTATCAACTTATGACAACCTTAACCGTGGCATCAGTTATGGAACAGAGCTTATATTAACCCAGCGCATATCAGATTGGTGGAACGTAAATACTACTTTAAGTTATTTCCGAAGAATTATTGATGGCGCTCAAATGGCGGAAGAAGCAGATAGTTATTCGTGGTCAGGCAGATTTGTAAGCAACATGAACCTGGGTAGCGGATGGAATCTGCAGGTCAATGGGTTTTATCGCTCACCCATTATCATGTTACAGGGTGAAATGGACGCAATGTATTCGGCAAGTGCAGGAGTAAGAAAAAACATCTGGGGCAACTCCGGCACCATATCGTTGAATATATCCGATATATTTAATACCATGCGGTTTAGTATGTACAACTACGGTGATAATTTTACCATGGATATGGAACGTTGGCGTACCAGCCGTATGATATCCTTAGGTTTTACCTATCGTATTAATGAATTCGAGCGCCGGAATAATCGCCGTTCACGTGATAATGGAACAGATGACAGTATGGATTTTGATGACTTCGAAATGTAGCAGAATTCTATATAGAAAAATTATAATAGAATAAAATTAAAGCCTGCAAAGAAAATGCAGGCTTTAATTTTACATAAAACATACTGCAATTGAATTAGAACTGAATATCAAGGTTTAGGTTTACCGGAAACAGGTTCTTTCTTATTGCTGCCGTAGCCAAACAGATTTTTATTTTTAATGAATGATGAAACATACTTAGGAACCATATCTTCCCATTCAGGATCATTTGCATTCAGTTTTGCCAGTACTTTATAGGAAAAAAAGGGTAGAATTTCTTTTCTGTAATTTTTGATATCGATAATCAGACCTGAATTGAGTAAATGCTGATATAAAAAACGAACATCATCTTCAACCGGCATATTGGAGCTGGTTAAAATTTTATGGGTTTGCTTCTGGCGGCCGGGATAAAGATACACTTTCAAATTTTCCGTGAAAAGTTTTCCAAATGCCTCCAATATGCCTCCCTTCAGATGGGTGTAAAATTTCTTCTCAAGGATTTTCTGGAAAGTAAGAGCACCTATTACCATTCGAATATTTTTTATCTGATATTTTCTGAACCAGTTGGATATTTTATAAAACTCTTTAAAGTTGGTAATCATAACATTTTGTCCCATACCGCAAAGTATATCAACCCTGTCAAGAAAATCACGTTCATCGAACACACCTTCTTCCATTAGGTTTTTCAAAGTCATCTCACAAAGAACAATTGTATTCTCCTTATCAAAACCAATTTCCTTTTTTAAGAGAGAAAAGCCCGATTTAAGCATATCAAAACCTACATAAGTTATGGGCCTGAAGCTTCCTCTGAGTAGCATTACATTTTTTTTATAAAGAAGATCTGATGGTGGTTTTACATTTCCGTACCGGTCAAACATGGTAACCATGGTCATGTTATTTTTCACCAGCTGAACTGCAAGCAGGCGGTTATCCACATAATCCAGATCGGGACCATGCATGCTGATCATATCGATCTCTATTCTTTCTTCAAGGCTGGATTCCAGCAGCGATTTAAGAAAGCTATTAGGGTATTGATAATTATAATAACATGCATAAATCAGGTTTACACCCAAAATACCTAAAGTTTTTTGCTGAAGCAAAGCATCATTTTCTAAAAGTTTAACATGCAATATAACATCGTTTGGCTGAGCTTTTGGGTTTAGTTGAAATCTTACCCCTAACCATCCATGGGCTTCATTGGTTTTTTGATAATTGATTGTAGTTACAGTATTGGCAAAAGCAAAAAACCGGGTTTCTGAACTACGCTTATCGCTAAGTAATTTTATAAGATTATCATATTCAATATCCAGCATCTGCATCAGGCGGGATTCTGATACATATCTTCCTTTTTGGGATTTTCCGTACATGGTATCACTGAAAATCATATCGTAAGCTGAAATGGTCTTTGCTATCGTGCCAGAAGCACCTCCCGATTGAAAAAAACAACGGGCTACCTCCTGTCCTGCGCCAATTTCTGCAAAAGAACCGTAGATTGTGTCATCCAGATTTATAAATAATGCTTTGCGGTTGGTATCAAACACTTCCCTTTCAATATTGTTGATTGTCATGATACTGTTAATATGTTTTTGTTTATATTTTTCACATCTAAATTAATATTTTCCCCGAAGAACAATAATATAATCAGGTGGAAATAATTCAAAAAGTTCGAATGCGTGGCAAATGGCAAAATAATAATGTGTATGAGTGAAAAAATTCTATAAATTTGCAAAAAAGTAATAAATAGTGTTTTTTAAATATAGTTGTAAAGTCATTAAACCTAAAATGCACAATTCATGAAAAAGAAGATACTTGTAACAGGCGGAGCCGGATTTCTGGGTTCACATTTATGTGAAAGGTTGCTGGATGATGGTCACGAGGTTTTTTGCCTGGACAATTTCTTTACCGGACAAAAACAGAACATTGTGCATTTACTTTCAAATCCTTACTTTGAACTCATCAGGCATGATATTACCACACCTTTTTATATAGAAGCCGACGAAATCTATAACCTGGCCTGCCCGGCTTCGCCTGTTCATTATCAGTTTAATGCCATAAAAACCATAAAAACATCTGTAATGGGATCGGTTCACATGCTTGGGCTTGCCAAACGAATAAAAGCCAAAATTCTGCAGGCATCTACAAGCGAAGTTTATGGTGATCCCAAGGTACATCCGCAAACCGAAGAATACTGGGGCAATGTGAACCCCATTGGACCAAGGGCATGTTACGATGAAGGAAAACGATGTGCCGAAACATTGTTTATGAATTATCATGATCAAAATAAGGTAAGAATAAAAATTCTCCGAATATTTAACACGTATGGCCCGCGCATGCACCCCAATGATGGAAGGGTGGTTTCTAATTTCGTTGTACAGGCATTAAAAAACGAAAATATTACCATTTATGGCCATGGCAATCAAACACGCAGTTTTTGTTATGTGGATGATTTTATAGACGGAATGATCGGTTTTATGAACACCGATGATAGCATACTTGGCCCGGTTAATATTGGAAATCCGAAAGAGTTTACCATTTTAGATCTTGCAAAAAAAATTATTGAGCTTACAAAATCCAGATCAAAAATCATATTTAAGCCCCTTCCTGAGGATGATCCGATGCAAAGACAGCCCGACATTGGTAAGATCAAAGATCTTACCGGCTGGCAACCGGAAACACCACTGGAAGAAGGCCTTAAAAAAACCATTAAGTATTTTAACGACACCCTGATATAACATACATATTATGAATATACTCATTACAGGTAGCAACGGACAACTGGGTAGTGAATTTCGTGAACTGGAAAAAGAATATACTTCATATAAATTCTTCTTCACCGATTTGAATGAACTGGATATTACAAATGCGGAAAAGACAATGCAATTTGTAAAATCCAATAAAATTGAAGCAGCAGTAAACTGTGCCGCTTTTACATCAGTTGATGGAGCAGAAACTCAAAAATCAGGTGCAACCCTCATTAATGCTACCGGAGCCAAAAACATTGCCAATGCATGTGCCAAAGTAAATGCATTACTCATACACATTTCAACTGATTATGTATTTGAAGGAAGGAACTTTAAGCCCTATACTGAAAATGACACAGCCGGCCCTAAAACCACATATGGTAAAACCAAACTGGATGGTGAGATTGAAGTAATTTTCAACGCCAAAAGAGCTCTTATTTTTCGCACGTCATGGCTGTATTCCTCTTACGGAAACAACTTCATGAAAACCATTTTTGAAAAGGCCAAAAAGGAAAAAGAATTAAAGGTAGTTTATGACCAGGTAGGTACTCCTACATACGCGGGAGACCTGGCAAGAGCCATATTGGAAATCATTCCCAGGGTACCTCAGAAAATAAGAACTGAAATTTACAATTTCAGTAATGAAGGAGTTGCCAGCTGGTATGATTTTGCCCATGCCATTGTAAGAATTAAAAATCTGGATTGCAATATTGAGCCTGTGCTTTCAAAGGAGTTTCCTACGGAAGCAGTAAGACCCCACTACAGCGTATTAAACAAAGCAAGAGTAAAGAAAGATTTCGGGGTTTCTTTGCCCCACTGGCGCGATAGTCTTGAAAAGTGCCTTGCAAAAATGTAACCGGGTTACAATTTTTGCTCCCAGGTTTCTAAAATGGCGGTAAGTTTATTGTTTTCAATCAGAAAACCATCATGTCCATACATACTGTTCAGCGTAACATGTTGTGCATTAGGCAGCATATCTGCCACGGCTTTCACTTCTTCAACAGGAAATAAAATATCGGTATCGGTACTTATGCAAAGTGTATTCGTTTTGACACCCTCAAGCGCTTTTTTTATACCTCCCCTGCCCCGGCCAACATCATGCGAGTCAAAAGCTTTTGATATATAATAGTATGCATGGGCATTGTATCTTTTGGCCAGTTTCTCACCCTGATAGCGCTGATAAGTACAGGCCCGGAAATTTTCTAACTGTCCGTTCTCAGGGTCAGGTTGAGTAATATCGAAGGTTTGATAATTCCTGTAGCTTACCATTCCAATGGCACGGGCGGCTTTCAGTCCGTTTGCACCGGCATTCTCTGAATCGGTAAAAAAAGTAGGATCAGCCTCCATAGCCATGCGCTGTGCTTCGTTAAAGGCTTTACACCACGGACTTGTACGTGCACCCGCCACCAGAAATATTAGCCGGTCAACCAAACCCGGTTGCATTATGCTCCATTCAATACCCTGAAATGCTCCAAGAGAAGCTCCTATGAATAAGTCGATTTTTTCAATGCCCAGATGTTTACGTAAAATTTCATGGGCTTTAACCATATCTCTTATTGTAATGAGCGGAAAATCAAGCATATAAGGTTTTCCTGTTTCAGGATTGATGGAATGTGCACCCGTACTGCCATAGCAAGAACCCAGCACATTAGCACAAATCACATTATACTTGTCAGTATCCACATATTTACCGGGGCCTACAATACCCGGCCACCAATCCAAAGGATTTGAATTACCGGTCAGGGCATGCCCTACCCATGCCAGGGGGCGTTCATTTTGCAAATCTCCAAGTATATGAAAGGCAATATCTGTTTTGGGCAAAACACCCCCTGATTCTGTAAAGAAGCGAGTTTTCACTTTAAGTATATCATGAAATATATTTTGCATTTTTTTGAAGAATTTGAGAAGCCACAAAATTAGGGTTTTCATTAAAACAATCAGGGATAATTTTCAAAACCGGATCATTTCGATATCCCCGGTTTTAAAATCAACGTTATCCTGTTTCCATTATTAAGGAAACAATATTAAATGATTATTTTTGACGGCTTTATTTCACACAGAGAAATACCTCTTCAAAAAAAACTTTATGATCTCGTATTACAAAGAACGCATTAAGGAAATTAACATACTTATCGCGGAGCTTCAAAGAAAGGACAATATCTTCAACACCTTTCGCCTTATAAGCTTTATTCTTTTTCTTGTTGTATTATCTATTAGTCTGGGTAACGGTAAGGTTACCGGATTTGTAATATCAGGAATTTTGCTACTTGTTTTTGTTCGCATTGTTTTTATGCATTCAAACAATCAGGCAATGCTTGACAAGGTTCTTACCCGGAAAAAAATTCTGGAGAATGAGATTGATTGCCTGAAAATGAAGAGCAATACCTATTACTCAGGAAATTCATTTCATACACCCGATCATGATTTTTCTTTTGACATGGATCTTTTTGGTAAAAACAGTATCTTTCAATATATCAACAGGAGTGCTACCGGTGTGGGAAATAAAGCGCTGGCTGGATGGCTTTCAGATGAATATCCGCCGGATGAGATTTTGAAAAGACAGCAGGCAGTTAAGGAACTGGCAAGGAACAAAGAATGGTGCGAAGATTTGCGTGTAGAACTCTTTAAAAGCCATATTGAAGATTTTAAAAAAGAGCATCTTCCTGAAATCAGTAAAACAATATCCCCCAAAAAAAACCTGAAATTATGGATCAATATTTCATATGGTTTGATGCTGCTTACTATTTTAACAATTGCTTTATTTTCGGTAAGTTCAATCTTACTACTGATACCCTTATTTCTCAATAGCCTGCTGAACTTTCGCTTTGGGAAATTCATAAAAACCATCCGGGCACAGCTGGAAGGTCGTGAAAACACGCTGAGGGATTATAACAAAGTTCTCACAGCATACGAAGAAAAAGAATTTCAATCCGATTATCTTCAAAATTTACGAAAGGAGCTCAGTCAGGATAACATGAATGCTACTCTTGCCATCGCCCGTTTGCAAAACCTCAGCCAAAAACTTGATTACTCGCTTGGAATGCTCACAGGATTAGTTCTTAACATTTTTTTATTGTGGGATATAGTATTATGTCGAAAGGTATCAATATGGTTTGAAAATTTTGCAGAGAAAACATCAAAATGGTTCATGGTCGTTGGCCAGTTGGAAGCGCTCATCAGCCTGGCAAATTTACAGAACAATCATCCTGATTGGAGTTATCCTGAGTTTCAAAAAGATGGTTTTAATCTGGAGGGTAAAAACCTGGGCCATCCGCTAATACCTGAAAGTGAGCGCGTATGTAATGATTTCTCTCTGGAAAAAGAATCATGGATCAATATCATTACCGGGTCAAATATGGCAGGTAAAAGTACTTTTCTTCGCACCGTGGGTGTAAATATTATACTGGCAAAGGCCGGTGCTGTGGTTTGTGCCGAAAAACTGGTTTTAAGTCATTTTCGCATCATGACCTACCTTACAATTACCGATTCAATTACAGAAAATACATCCACCTTTTACCGTGAGATTCTGCGATTGAGAAAGATCCTTGAAACTGCCCGAAAGGATAATAATATTCTTCTGTTGCTTGATGAAATGCTTCGGGGTACTAATTCAGCAGATAAATCGAGGGGCAGCATAGCCATTGTGCGTGAACTCATACATCTTAAAGTTCCTTCTATTGTTGCTACACACAACCTTGAACTAGCCGAAATGCAAAAAGACTTCCCTAACCACATAACCAATTATTTCTTTGATATAAGCATAGAAAATGACAGCACCATGAAGTTTGACTACAAATTAAAACCCGGTATCTGCAAAACCTTTAATGCCAGTTTGTTGCTGAAAAAAATCGGAATTGATGTGGATGAAAAAAATTAGATGCAGTCTGAAAAGTCAATTATTTATTTGGACACTGAGCCTGTCGAAGTGGGTATCTGACTGATAATCAGATATCGTTTCGACAGGCTCAACGACCAACTGGCGGAGTATTGAGACGCTTACTACTTAATTAAAATCTGTGCGCATTTTATTTCTCAAAATATTTCAGATATTCATCAAGTCCATAGGATTTGCTCATTCCGCTAAACTCTTCCATCAAAGCATCGTTGAATGGAACTCCCTTATCCTTTCTTATCATCCAGGTATCGTGTTCCTTTTCACCGGCGGTGTATATTCGATTCTGCCCGGGCATTTTTTTGGATGCTCTGAGTTCACGTAAAATATTTCCTGTGATTTTTTTGAAGTCATCAGGTTCGGTAAAAGCGTTGATATCAATGGCAATAAAGAAATGTCCCAGCGGATAAGGAACTTTTTTTCCATCCTTTATGCCCATAAGCATTTTCATGTATGCGCCCTGTTGCAGAGCAGCAGAAAGGATTTCAACAACCGTTGCATAGCCATATCCTTTATAACCGCCTGTTTCTTCACCCACACCACCAAGTGGAGTAAATGCAGCGCGGCCGGCAATCAGATCTTCCAGCACTTCTTTGGAGTTCGTTTTTGATTCACCGTTTTCATCAATCACCCAACCTTTGGGCATTTCCTTACCCTGACGGGCATACACTTCCACTTTACCACGTTGGGTAATAGATGTGGCACAGTCGAGCAGGAAGGGGAAATCTTCATCTGAAGGCATTCCGAAAGTCATCGGGTTGGTTCCCAGCATATTTTCCACACCAAATGTAGGAGCAATAGAAGGTCTTGCATTGGTTCCCGTTATCCCTATCATGTTTTCCTTTACTGCCATAAGCGGGTAATAACCGGCGAAACCATAGTGAGTTGAATTTCTTACTGCCACCATGCCCATACCGGTTTTTTTGGCTTTTTCAATGGCCAGTTGCATTGATTTGTAGGAGATTACATGCCCCATTCCATTATGACCGTCAACAACGGCTGTGGCAGGTGATTCCTTAACCACTTCAAATTCAGTTACCGGATTAAGTATACCATCATTGATACGATCAAGATAAATGGGTTTTAGCCTGTTTACACCATGTGAATCAAACCCAAGCTTGTCGGCCTGCATGAGCACATCCGTCACAATTTTTGCATCATCTTCCGGCAGACCGGCTTTCTTCAATACTTTTACCATAAAACTTTCGATCACATCGAAAGGAATCCATATCTCTTCTTTAGTTGTCATAATGATTTGATTTTAGGTTTTGTTGTATATATTCAAAAATAACTATTATATCTGGTTTTTCAAATACACCCATATGTAAAGTTTGTTATAAAAGATGATAATATGCATCAGGATTAAATTGCATTAAAGATAAAAAAATCGTAGGTTTGTATTTATCCATTTTATCTGATAAACGTATTATTTATTTAAATAAAAAGATTTTTTTTGCACATATTGTTCATAATACTATGGATTTTAAACATGATTTTCTTCAAAACCAAAAGATTCGATGGTATATTGTAATATTTGGAGTACTTTGGATTTCGTTATCCGTTTACTACGATCTTATTCAGGATGAAATAATTTCGAAATTCATCTTCTATTTAATAATCGGATTATTTATCATTTCCAGGGGTTTAGGTGTTCCCTATGAAAAACTTTTTGGAAAGAAATATATTTCCGTGTCAGATGATGAGTTACATATAAAACTTCGTGTTTTAAAGAAAGGGATAAAAGCCGGCTGGAAAGAAATTACTTATTTAGAATTATGGCCGGGAAAAATGTTAATTTCAACCCTAAATAAAAATAATTACAGTGCCGATCTCAGGGAGATTGAACCTCAGGTAAGGCACGACTTTTTACAAACCATAATACAAAAAGCAAATAAAACAGGGATTGATACAAAAAAGAATGGTTACCTGAAAAATATCAGATGAACTCTTTTTAATTACATTGCGTTAGATATATAAAGGATTTAATAATAGTATAAAAAATTAAGTTATGGCTAAAACAAAAGAATTACTCGGACTTATCGTTGGTTTTGCAGCCGGAACTTTTCTGGGTGCATTATTTGTGGGAGCAAACAAATCAAAATCCGATAAAAAGAAAAAGAAAGAGGAAGAAAAAGAAAACAATGAAGATTAGTTAATCTGGCTTTTTCTTTAAAACAGACCAATGCCTTCCTAAAAAAGCACATATGGAAAAAACCACAGCCGAAGGCCTGGAACTTTATCACTTTGCCAATCTGAAAAAGTTTGGAGAAATTAACCATTTCATTTCAAGTCGTGCCGGCGGGTTCAGCAAAGGACCCTTCAAAAGCATGAACACAGGCTTTCATGTTGGCGATAATGACTGGATAGTTTTACAGAACCGGAAAAAACTCGCTGAAGTACTAAGGATTGACATTTCTCAATTAACCTTTGCCCATCAAACCCACAGCAGCAATATTGCAATAATTGATCATGTAAAAAAGGGAAGCGGCAGTACAAATTATGAATCATCCATTCCCAATACCGACGGGCTGGTAACCAATATTCCCGGAATATGCCTTTGCGTTCAGATGGCTGACTGTGTTCCCTTGCTTTTATACGATCCTGTTAATAAGGTTATTGGAGCTGTTCATGCAGGCTGGCGTGGGACTTTAAGAAAGGTTGCTGAATCGGCAGTAAAAACCATGGCATACACATACGGTTGTTCACCATCTGATATAATTGCAGGCATCGGACCATCTAACGGACCATGCTGTTATGAAGTCGGAGAAGATGTAAATACGGAAGCCCTAAGGAGCCTGGGAGATTTAAAAGGCATAATTAAAGAGCATCCCCAGCCTGGTAAATATATTTTCGATCAGTGGCATGCCAATTTTCTTCAACTCACAGATTGCGGTATTCCCGAAAAAAATATTGAAATTTCAGATTTATGCAGCCATTGCCATTCTGATACTTTCTTTTCATCAAGAAAAGATAGCGGTATTACAGGAAGGACTACTGCCGGGATCATGCTCAAGGAATCTGCCTGTAGAGGTTGAGATTATGATTGAAATTGAGAGCAACCTTAACCTAAATCTTAACAGTTATGAAAAAAACTCTTTTAGAAAAATTTTATAAATACATCAGCATCGACACACAGGCTGACCCTACTTCCGAAACCTTTCCCAGCACAAAAAAGCAATTTGATCTTGCCAATATGTTGGTTGAAGAACTTAAGGAATTGGGGTTGAAGGATGCTCATATTGATGAAAATTGCTATGTGATGGCAACCCTGCCATCGAACATCGACAAGGAAGTACCTGTAATCGGCTTCCTGGCCCATGTGGATACTGCACCTGATATGTCGGGAAAAGATATCAAACCCCAGATCGTTGAAGATTATGATGGTGAAGATATTCTTCTGAATAAAGAAAAAGACATGTATCTGAGGGTCTCTGATTTTCCTGAATTAAAAAAATATGTCGGACAAACCCTCATAACCACCGATGGCACTACCCTGCTGGGCGCAGATGATAAGGCCGGCATTGCTGAGATCATGACGGCTATTGAACATCTGGTGAATAATCCTGATATTAAGCACGGAACCATTAAAATAGGATTTACGCCCGATGAGGAAATCGGGAAGGGAGTGGACCATTTTGATGTGAAAAAGTTTGGGGCTCAATACGCTTACACCCTTGATGGCGGTGAAGTGGGCGAGCTGGAATATGAAAACTTCAATGCAGCCTATGCCAGTGTAAAAGTACAGGGAAGGAATGTACACCCGGGAATGGCCAAATACAAAATGATCAATTCCATGATTGTGGGAAGTGAATTCAACGATATGCTGCCGGTGTTTGATCGCCCCGAGTTTACCGAAAATTATGAAGGATTTTTCCACCTGATAAAATTCGATGGTACTGTTGAAGAATCAACGCTTCAATATATCATTCGTGATCATGACCTTAAGCTTTTTGAAGATCGCAAAAAACTTATTGAAGATGTAGCTGCTTTCGTCAATAAAAAGTATGGCGAAGGCACCATTACCATTGAAATGAAGGACCAGTACTACAATATGCGCGAAAAGGTTGAACCGGTTTATCATATTGTGGAAGTTGCCGAACAGGCTATGAAAGACCTGGGCATCAAACCCAACATAAAACCCATCAGGGGTGGCACAGATGGCTCAAGGCTCAGTTACATGGGACTGCCCTGCCCCAATATTTTTGCAGGCGGACATAACTTCCACGGGAAATATGAATTTATCCCACTGGAAAGTATGGAAAAATCCACCCAGGTAATCCTTAAGATCATTGAGCTTTACGCAAATAAGTAAGCTTGAATAACACCCATGAAAAAAGGTTATCCGGTATTTGCGGATAACCTTTTTTGGTTATTGGCTATTAAGCTATTGAGTTATTGAGTTACTTACTTATAAACCTATCAACCCATCAACCTATCAACC
>SLOJ01000068.1 GCA_007132585.1 Bacteroidales bacterium
CCATCAACCTTCTTCCTGGATCGTCCGTTCCAGAACTGGACACGTACTTCGGCTGATATTCTGGGTACGGTTTTCATTTATACAGATTATACTATTCCGTTTGAACCATTGCGTGAGGAGCTTACCCGCCTTCTTGAGTCAAACCCTAACTGGGATGGCAAAGTGAACGTTCTGCAGGTTACTGATTCCAAAGAGAATACACTTGAAATCCGTGCCTTGATGAGTTCTCCCACCAGCCCGCAGGCCTGGGATCTGAGGGTTTATGTCAGAGAAAAACTGATTGAGTTTATACAGCGCGAATACCCGCAATGTTTGCCAAGAACCCGCGTGGCTGTGCAGGAAAATATACAGGAGAAGCACTGATATCTTATCACTGCTTCTCAAGGTTTTTCAATAGGTTAAGAGCATCTTCCTGGCTTTTGATAACATATTTTGCATCAGTTTTTAACATTCCTACCCTAACAGTCCATGCATGCTCGGGAAGGGTTTGAAACAGCATTTCATCCGTCCAGCCAGCGCCCATAGCAAGCACAAAATCATAATTTTTTCGCGATAACCAGTGCATAGCCAGTTCACCCTTGTTGATGCCTGAATTGCTAACTTCAATGATCTTTTTTCCTTTTAATACCTGGACTCCAATATTGGTTGTAATGGAAAGAAGATGATCGCTTACTTCCTTACTCAGAAAAGAGGCCTGTTCAATATCTGCTTTTTGATAATGCCATGAAATAGAATATTCACGTTCTTCAATATAAGCCCCGGGTAAACGGTCGGTATATAATTCAAGGATCGGCAAAATTTCCTCTTTCCACTCATTAGAGAGTGGCTTAAAAAGTTTCCATTGTTTATCTGTTGCTTCATGTATCCAGGTGCCATGTTCAGCTGAGATATTAACCGGGGTTTTTCCTAACCAGTTATCAAGGTAGTCTTTTCCCCGTCCGCTGATAATTACAATATCAGTTTTATCGGTCTTATTCAGGTTGATGAGTAGCTTTTTTAAATCTTCAGATGGTTTTACTTCTTCCGGGTCCCTGGTAAGGGGTACAAGAGTACCATCGTAGTTAACAATAATAATGCGGTTTTTGGCTTCCTGGTAATTTTTCAAAAGCTTTTGATTAATTTCCGGTTTTAGTATTTTTGATTTGGAAGTAAAGCTGGACACTCTGCTGATATCGAGAAGGTTATCTACATAATCATTTGCCCAACGTGTAACGTTGTAACGTTTCAACCGCTTTTGCATTAATTTATTCCTGCGTATCTGCTCTTCTTCAGGTATACTTAATGCCTCGGCAAGGCTGTCGGCAATTTCATTTATATTATTTGGGTTTATAATTATGGTTTCACCCAGCTCTTTGGCAGCTCCGGTAAATTCACTCAATATGAGCACGCCTTTGTGATCATTCAATGATGCAATGTATTCTTTGGCTACCAGGTTCATACCATCACGTAAAGGTGTAATAAGTGAAACGGCACTCATCCGGTAATGTGCTATTAATTCTTTATGAGGGAAAGATGTATACTGGTATATTATCGGTGTCCAGTTTACTTTACCAAAATTACCATTGATATTCCCCACCAATTCGTCAAGTCGTCTTTTGATCTTCTGGTATGATGCAACCCCTGTGCGTGAGGGAACCACAACCATATTCAGAAAAACTTTGCCATGCCACTCGGGGTGTTTTTTCAGGAAAAGCTCATACCCCTGTAAGCGGTTTAATATTCCTTTTGAATAATCAAGCCTGTCAACAGAGAGAATAATCTTAGGCTCGTCAGGATCAGGCTTCTCCGATGGAAAAGGAGTAACGTCCATAGTATGGAATTTATTAAACTCTATACCCATGGGATAGGTGCCTACTTTAACAACCCTGTCAGGAAAATTAATTGTACCCATATGGTTTTCTTTTCCAAGGATACGTAAAACAGAGCGCAGGAAATACTGTGCATAATCATAGGTGTGAAAACCTACAAGATCGGAGCCCAGTAAGCCTTTCAGTATAGCTCTTCTGCTTTCTTTCGGGAATAGCCTGTACATTTCAAAATCAGGGAAGGGGATATGTAAAAAGAATCCGATGGGGTTGTTAACTTTTTCTTTGAGCATGGCCGGAAGCAGCATCAGATGATAATCGTGTATCCACAAAATATCACCCGGTTTAACTACTTTCATTACTTCATCACAAAAAATTTCATTGAGCTTTTTGTACTCATCCCAGAATTCATTTTCAAAGCTTGCAAAGTTTGGGAAGTAATGAAAAAGGGGCCAGATGGTTTTGTTGCAGAAACCCAGGTAAACATTATCCATCAGTTTTTGGGAAAGAAATACGGGAGATGCATTGTGCTCTCTCTCAACGGTTTCACGCACTAAGTCTTCGTCCTCCTTGTCAATGGTCATACCGGGCCATCCCATCCAGATATAATCATCAATCTCCGATTCAGATTTTCCAAGACCTTTTAAAAAGTCACTAAGTCCTGAAACAAGGCCACCGGCACTTTTCTCATATGTAAATTTCCCACTCTCTTTTTTTACCGAAACCGGCAAACGGTTTGATACGATTAATAATCTCATGTATTTTATTTTAAGTTAAATATTTTTTTATCGTTGGTTTTGAAAAGGTGCTTTTCACCCTTTACACCAATAGTAACAGGATTTGCCCATCCCTTATCAAAATCAATCGTAAGCTTATCATGGTTAATTGTCAGATCCATCCAGTGGCCCCTGTATCGCAGATGGAAATTCATTTCCTCAATGTCATCAGGCAATTGGGGATTAAACCATAAAACATCATCTCTGATCTCAAGCCCTGAGTAACAGCGTTGAATCAGATCGAGGGTTCCGGCCATTGCACCCAGGTGAATCCCTTCATGGGTGGTGCCTCCCTGAACATCAGAAAAGTCGCTCATCAGGGCCTTTCGGAATCTCCTCCACGATTCATCACGATGCGAACGGGCGTAAACCCAGGCATGAATGACCTGGCTGAGAGTTGACCCATGGGCTGTACGCTTCCGGTAGTATTCAATATTTTCGGGTATCGAATCAGGGTTAAATTTATATCCCAGTTGTTTAAATATTGCCGTTAGTTCTTCAGCTGAAAACAAATAAAAAAGCATCAAAACATCAGCCTGTTTGCTTGCTTTATAATTGTTGCATGAATCTCCTTCAGCTTCAAGAATACGATCCAGGCGAATGGAATGGCCGTGTTTCTCATGGTAATGATCCCAATCAAGTTCCTTTAGTTTCTCATAACCATCAAATTGTAAAATGATATTGTCCTGGAAAGGGACATACATCTTTTTTGTAATATCTTTCCATCTATCAAGATCTTTTTCTGAATATCCGATTGTATTCTGAAGGTTTATACAGCAATTATCATCAAGTAATTCCAGCATATCCAATGCATGTTGTATTACCCAAACTGCCATTACGTTTGTATAGGCATTATTATTAAGCCCGGGATCATCTTCCGGTGCATCGGGGTAGTGTGTATGATACTCATCAGGGCCCATAACTTTACGTATCTCGTACCTGTCGTTTTCTTTATTAAACTCCGCAATACTTGACCAGAACAAAGCTGTTGAAAGTACTATTTCAGCTCCGTGCGAAAGCAGAAAGTCCATATCGCCCGTACTCTGGTAATAGTGCCAGACATTGTAAGACACGGCTGCATTGATGTGATATTGCAGGTGCGATACATCGGGCAGCCAACGCCCCGATTTGGGATTTAAATGTACTTTTTGGGTTTCTTCTCTTCCATTGCTTCCACTCTGCCATGGAAACATTGCTCCCCGGAAGCCGGCTTCTTTAGCCGCAAAACGGGCTTCGGGCAGACGACGGTAGCGGTACATCAGCAAAGATCGCGAAAGCTGGGGATGGTGAATGTCGATGATGGGTTGTATGTATAACTCATCCCAGAAAATATGCCCGCGATAGGCTTCACCATGCCAGCCCCTGGCGGGTATACCAATATCATAATCAA
>SLOJ01000107.1 GCA_007132585.1 Bacteroidales bacterium
AGACATCGATAAGATCCATCTCACGATACATGGGCTGACCGGTGGGCGAAACCAGTATAATGTCATCCACCGTTGGGCGGTGCATATCAAAAACGTTATAGTTTTTTTCCGACATGTCGCCGGGTTTGAAATCTGCCAGTGGGTTTTGAGTCATAAAGCCCGCATTCACAGCCTTTTCACATTCTTCTTTCAGTTGCTCAAGTGAACCGATGCACATTGTTTCTTCGCGGTTTTTGCTCATCCATACAGGCAGGGGGATTCCCCAGTAACGTGAGCGGCTCAGGTTCCAGTCCTGAAGATTTTCAAGCCAGTTGCCAAAACGGCCGGTACCGGTTGATTCGGGCTTCCACTGTATGGTTTTGTTCAGTTCAATCATCCTGTCTTTCATTGCAGTGGTGCGGATGAACCACGAATCGAGCGGATAATAGAGAATGGGTTTATCGGTACGCCAGCAATGCGGATAGGAGTGTTCGTATTTTTCTGCCTTAAAGGCCTTGTTTTCAGTTTTTAGCTTGATGATGATATCCACATCAACAGGGCGTTCATTTTTCGGATCGAAATCGGCATCATATTCGGTTTTCACATAACGACCGCCGAATTCGGGCATCTCTTCAATGAATTTTCCCTGCTTGTTTACCATAGTAAGGGCACCCAGGTTGTATTGTTTTCCCACCTTGAAGTCATCGGCACCAAAGCTGGGAGCAATGTGCACTATCCCTGTACCGTCTTCGGTGGTAACAAAATCGCCCAGCACCACACGGAAGGGATCACCTTTTTCGGGCACTGCGGAAGGGATAAGCTGTTCGTAGCGAATATTTTCGAACTGACTCCCGGTGTATCTTTTTACAATTCTGTAAGGAATGTCCTTATCGCCTGCCTTATATTCATGGAATGGTAAATGTTCATTTTTGGGATCGAACCATACCGGCATGAGTTCTGTGGCCAGGATAACAGTAATGGGTTCAAAGGTATACTGATTATATGTGCGTACCTTAACGTATTCTATGTTTTTTCCTACGGCAAGTCCCGTGTTGCTGGGGAGTGTCCAGGGTGTTGTGGTCCAGGCAATAAAGTGTACTTCTTCGTCGCCATCAGCAAAAAGAAACTCCGATGTTTCATTGCGTACAATTTTAAACTGGGCTGTAACGGAATTGTCTTTCACCATGCGGTAGCAGCCTGGCTGATTCAGCTCGTGTGTGCTGAGACCGGTTCCGGCGGCAGGAGAATAGGGCTGGATGGAGTATCCTTTGTAAAGCAATCCTTTTTCATATAGCTTGCTCAGCAGGTGCCAGACTGTTTCTATGTATTTATTGTCGAAAGTGATGTATGGATCACTCAGGTCAACCCAATATCCCATTTTGCGGGTAAGGTCGTCCCAGGTATCTTTGTATTTCATCACATCTTTGCGGCACTCCTGGTTGTATTCGTTAATGGAAATTTTCGTACCGATATCTTCTTTGGTAATACCAAGGTTTTTTTCCACACTTATCTCAACGGGTAGTCCATGTGTATCCCAACCTGCTTTACGGTTTACCAGGTATCCTTTCTGGGTGCGGTAGCGGCAAAAGATATCTTTTATGGCGCGGGCCATAACGTGGTGGATGCCGGGTAATCCGTTGGCAGAAGGAGGGCCTTCGTAAAAAACCCAGGGCTTATGTCCCTGACGTATATCAAGGCTCTTCTCAAATATCTTATGGGCTTCCCAGTCTTTTAAAACTTCTTTACCGATTTTTGAAAGATTCAGATGTTTGTACTCGGTATACTTTCTTTCCATTACAAATTCAAACTTTATATTAATTCCCTGAAAATCACTTCAGGATGTTCACTGAATTCAAAGCCGCAAAATTATAAAAAAAACAGGTACGGGAGGGAAAAAGTTAATGGGATATTTGGTGATGGTTGATGGGTAGGGAGATCGAAGAACGGAGACCGGAACCGCGGAGCCGCAGAGAACGCAGAGTTCGCGGGAGATATGGAAGTCCGGAGTCGGAAGTCCGAAGTCCGGAGCTAAGGGCGACAGCCCAAGTTGAACGAAGTGAAATCCCGAGACTAAAAGAATTCGGGATCCCGAGAACGATCAGCGATTCGGGAACCGAAACTAAAAACAAAACTCCGCGCCTTAGCGGCTCAGCGGAAAAAAAACCCCGAAGCACCAGAGTACAACGGGGTTTGATATAACAAGCAGGCAGAAGACTAATCTTCTTCTTCCTGTTCTGCTTCGTAAGCTTTGAGGAGTTTGTCCTGCACATCGGCCGGCGCCTGCTGGTATTCAGCATACTTCATGCCATACATACCGCGTCCGCTGGTGAGGGAGCTCAAAGTGGTTGAGAACTTGTTCATTTCTGCCAGTGGAACCTTGGCTTTGATTTTCTGATAGTTTCCTTCAGATTCCATTCCCATGATAATGGCACGACGACCCTGCAGGTCGGTCATTACGTCGCCCATCTTTTCTTCGGGTACCATAACTTCCACATCATAAATGGGTTCAAGGATTTTCGGGCCTGCATTTTTGAACGCTTCGCGAAAAGCATTCCGACCGGCCAGCTTAAAGGAGATCTCATTGGAGTCAACGGGGTGCATTTTACCATCGTAGATATTCACCACGATATCGCGGGCATAGGAACCGGTAAGCGGACCCTCTTCCATTTTCTCCATAATACCTTTCAAAATGGCAGGCATAAAGCGTGCATCAATAGAACCTCCTACTATACAACTGTTGAATACCAGTTTTCCGCCCCAATCGAGTTCGTGGATATCTTGTCCGCGAACGGGGAATTCGGTTTGGTTGGCCATTCCTTCATAATAAGGCTCAATCATCATATGTACTTCACCAAACTGCCCGGCACCACCTGATTGTTTCTTGTGGCGGTAGGTTGCCTTAGCGCTCTTGGTAATGGTTTCGCGGTAAGGGATCCTGGGTGGCAGGAATTCGATAGCCACTTTGCTTATGTTTTCGATCATCCATTTGGCCACATTCAGGTGCAACTCGCCCTGCCCCGACAGGATCACCTGCCTGAGCTCCTTGGATTGTTCATAAAGCAGTGTGGGGTCAATATTATTCATCTCCTTGAGTACACCTGACAGTTTTTCTTCGTCAGCAGTATTTTTGGCTTTTACAGCCTGACGGATCTTAGGATCGGGAAATACGATCGGCTCAACCTTCAGACCCTGATTTTTGTTGGTGGTAAGGGTAGTATTCGTGCGGCTGTCTTTCAATTTAATGGTGGCAGCAATATCACCGGCAACCACTTTTTCAACTTTCTGGCGGTTTTTCCCTGCAGTAACAAAGAGCTGCGATAGTCTTTCCTTGGAGTCGGTAGTACTGTTTACAAGGTCAGCAGCTTCATTGATTACCCCTTCATAAACCTTAAAGTAGGAGATCTCGCCAAGGTGTTGTTCAATGGCAGTTTTAAAAATCAATGCGGTGGGTTGGCCAGCAGCATCAAATTTAAGCTCTTCGCCTTCGGTGGTTTTTTCCTTTGCTACTTCATCAGGGGCAGGCAAACTGTTTACAATAAACTCCATAAAACGGTTGACTCCCTGGTTATGCTTTGCTGTGGCACAAAAGAGAGGATACATGGTGCGGGTGGTAATTCCCAGCTTGATACCCTGCGACAGCTCTTCGGGAGAGAGTGTTCCATTTTCAAAAAAGTTTTCCATTAGTTGCTCGTCACTCTCGGCAGCAGCTTCAATAATAGCATTCTGATATTCTTCCGCTTTGGCTTTTTCGGCATCGGGTATTTCACTGATTTCGGGTTTTCCTCCATCTTTGGGAAACTTGTACATTTTCATTTCCAGTACATCCACAACACTATCAAAACCCAGACCTGCATTCACGGGAAACTGTACGGGGGTAACCCTGTCGCTGAACTGCCCTTTCAGTTGCCTGAGTGCTTCATCGAAGTTGGATTTTTCGTGGTCAAGCTGATTGAGCAGGAACACAACGGGTTTTTCCAGGCGGTTGATCT
>SLOJ01000088.1 GCA_007132585.1 Bacteroidales bacterium
CAAGGGATTGCATCCCACTTTTGCATCAACCAGCAGAATATTAACCTTAACCCATCAACCTTTCAACTTTTAAACTTATCAACTCATAAACTTATAAACCCACCAACCCTATGCCCTACCGCACATTCACACCCGAAGAACTTTCACCCAGCCAACGGCACCATTACCTGCTGGGTAGTGTAAACCCACGACCCATTTGCTTTGCAAGTACACTTGATAAAGACGGCCAGCCCAACCTGGCTCCTTATAGTTTTTTTAATATTTTCAGCAGTACACCACCGGTTTTTATCTTTTCGGTAAATACACGGCGCGACGGTTCAATAAAGGATACTTTACAAAATGTAAAAGATGTGCCTGAGGTTGTAATCAACCTGGTAAATTACCCCATGGCACGTCAGATGGCCATTTGCGGAGTGGAGTACGATACCGGGGTGAATGAATTTAAGAAAGGGGGATTTACTCCTGTTGCCTCTGAAATGGTAAAACCCTTTAGAGTAAAAGAATCACTGGTGCAATTTGAATGCAAAGTGCTTGAAACAAGAGCCATGAGTGAAAAACCGGGCGCAGCCAATCTTATCATTGCTGAAGCTCTGCTGATACATATGGATGAAATGATCTTTGCCGATGAAAATACAATTGATCCTCAAAAAATTGATATGGTGGGGCGTATGGGTAATTTTAATTATTGCAGGGCAAGTGGCGAAAGTGTTTTCGCTATCAGGCAACCCCCGGCAGATATTGCCCTGGGCTTTGACAACCTGCCTGATCATTTAAAAACCAGCAAAATTCTTTCAGGCCATTATCTGGCCATGATGGCCGGTTTAACCCGGTTACCCGATCCAAAATCCCTGGCGGATTTCTCCAGACAAGAGGATATACAAAAAATTATCGGTAATATGCATGAGCAATCAAAAGACAATAAGAACCTTTTGCATGCCGAAATTTTAAAATACCTTGAGAAAGGTGAAACAGAAAACGCCTGGAAACTCGTATTGGTGGCAGAGCAATCAAGCGTAATATGAGATGTCGTAAACAGCGATACAAAACTTTATTTCAGGAAAGTTTTCCTTTATAGTCTTCGTAACCAAAAAAGCGGCAGGGAGCAAAATTGCCATCTTCTTTCCAGATGCCAATGGCAGGGTGTTTCACACCATTGAAATAGGTGGTTTTTACCATGGTATAATGGATCATATCATCGAAGATCACCTTATCACCAACCTGCAACTCCTTGTCAAAAGAATAATCTCCCATACCCATATAATCACCTGCCAAACAGGTAAGACCACCCATACGGTAAACCGTTTTACCGTCCTGCGCATCAGTTGCCCCTAATATCTTCGGTTTATAAGGCATTTCGAGACAGTCGGGCATATGCGCTGAAAAACTTACATCCAGCATTGCTATTTTTATGCCCTGATTATCTATAATATCCTGAACTGTAGAAACAAGATAACCTGTTTGCCAGCCCACTGCTTCGCCGGGCTCGAGTATCACTTTTTCCAGGTTGGGATAACGTTTTCGAAAGTCTTTCAGAAGTCCCACCAGGTGTTTTACATCATAATCCTTTCGGGTAATATGATGTCCGCCACCCATATTGAACCATTTTACCTGTTTAATTTGCCCGGCAAATTTTTCTTCTGTTTTTTGCAAAGTTCTTTCCAGTGCAAAAGAATCATTTTCACATAATACATGAAAATGCAAACCTTCAATATCTTCAGGAATTTGATCGGGTAATTGACTTCTGGTGATGCCAAGACGTGATCCTGGGATTGCAGGATTATAAAGATCGGTTTCAACTTCCGAATATTCGGGATTGATCCTGAGCCCCATACTCACAGGTTTGTGATAACTTTTTACCTTATCGCGAAACCTTTGATACTGGCTCATGGAGTTGAATGAGATATGGCTGCTATAATGGAGAATATGGTCCATTTCATCTTCGAAAAATACCGGAGAATAGGTATGAGCTTCAACACCCATTTCTTCAAAAATTAACCGGGCTTCATTCAAAGAACTGGCTGTGGCTCCACTAAGATGTTTTTTGATTAGCGGAAAGGTTGACCACATAGCATAACCTTTTAATGCACAAATTATTTCCACGCCTGCTTCCTTCTGCACAAGATCAAGAATTTCCAGGTTTATACGCAGGAGTTTTTCATCCAACACAAAACAGGGTGAGGGAATCTGATTAAAATCAACAGACATAAGGGAAGTTTTTAGTTTTCAACAGGTAGCGGCTGATCTACAAGTTCATGCCATGACAAACCATACACAGGCAATTTTTCCATAAACGGATCGGGATCAAATTCTTCAACATTGAAAACTCCCTGGCCAGCCCACTTACCTGTAAGCATCATCATCGCGCCAATCATTGCAGGCACACCGGTTGTAAAAGAAATGGCCTGGGCTTTCACATCCCTGTATGCTTCGGCATGGGAGCAGTTATTCCATACATAATAGGTTCGTTCTTTGCCATCTTTAAGGCCCCTGATCTGACATCCAATAGATGTTTGCCCCTTGTATCCTTCACCCAGTGAAGAGGGTTCGGGAAGAACTGCTTTAAGGAATTCTAAAGGAACAATATCCATTCCCTTAAAATTAATGGGCTTTATGCTTGTCATACCCACTTCCTGTAAAACATTCAGGAAGTTGATATATTTTTCTCCAAATGTCATCCAGAAACGGGCTCTTTTCAGGGTTGGAAAGTTTTTTACCAACGACTCGAGCTCCTCATGATACAAGAGGTAGGATTCACGAGCTCCGATCTCAGGATATTCGATGGGTTTATGAATTTCCAGGGGTTTGGTTTCTACCCAGCTTCCATCCTTCCAATAACGTCCGTTTTGAGTGATCTCACGAATATTGATCTCCGGGTTGAAATTTGTGGCAAAAGATTTACCATGATCTCCGGCATTGCAATCTACAATATCCAGGTAATGCATCTCATCAAAATAATGCTTGGCTGCATAAGCGGTGAAAACACCCGTTACGCCGGGGTCAAATCCGCAACCCAGAACGGCCAGGATACCGGCTTCTTTAAAACGGTCATGGTAAGCCCACTGCCATTTGTATTCAAACTTAGCCACATCTTTGGGCTCGTAATTGGCCGTATCAAGGTAATGGGTTTTGGTTTGCAGACAGGCCTCCATGATGGTAAGGTCCTGATAGGGCAATGCCACATTGATGACCAGTTCAGGTTTAAAATCATTGATCAGTTCAACCAGTTCAGGAACGTTATCAGCATCTACCTGTGCAGTTCTTACCCTATCACCACCTATATCATGGGCTATCGCCTCGCATTTTTCCAGCGTACGGCTGGCAAGCATAATATCAGTAAAAATCTCCGGAATAGATGCACATTTGCGGGTAACCACGTTACCAACTCCTCCGGCTCCTATAATCAATACCTTACTCATAATTATTTTTTTTTGGGTTTATTCTCTTAAATACTAATCTACAAAAATAGAAAAAACCACAATGCTTTTAAGGAAAAAATAGTTTTGTGCGTTGCCTTGCAATTAAGCCTGTTTAAGAACAGTAAGCGCGAAAACAAGATGCGTTATTTTTTGTTTCTTTAGTAAATAAATAACTCTGAATGTAATGGCTTTTCAAAATAAAAAAACCAAATCACCCTGTATAGATGTATGCATAAGTCGTAACGGAATGTGCATAGGATGTTACCGAACCCTTGAAGAAATGGCAGGCTGGCCCACATATACAGAAGAAGAAAAGGAGCAAGTGCTGGAAAACATAAAAAAAAGAAGACCATCGCAGGATTATTATGGTGGCCCTGTTTAAAAATAAAGCCCTGAAAACCTGCACAGCTTGAAGATACCTTTTGAAAATATTCAAACCCGTTGAAATGCAGTATTTATTTGTTTACGGAAGTTTGCTGGATCCGGTAATCCAGAAGCAACTTTTCAACAGAACCCCTATCCCCGAAGGACAGGCCATACTCTACAACTGG